>CBJLQC010000060.1:0-9195 GCA_966424955.1 uncultured bacterium
GCCCTGCGGCAAGGCGGCTGGGCCGGAATAGCTGTTGCCGACGATCGAGCGCGGCGTCGGATCGCTGTCGCTGCCGGCGATATGGAACGTGTCGAGGTTGCTGCAATCGTTCTGGCCGCTGATGCCCAGGTCGAGCGTGATCGTGTCTTTGTCGGTCACCGCGAGCCGCGGTGCCGGCGCCTTGCCGTCGGGGCGGGCCATGGCCGCGTACAAATGGGCCATCTTGAGCGGCGTCATCGCAATCGGACCCTGCCCGATGGCCATCGAAAGCACTTCGTTGTCGTTGGGGCGATAACCGTAATTGCGTTCCCACCACTCGAGATCCGCCGGGAAGTAGTTACGCACCTCAGTCGGCAGGTCGACGCCTGTGCGTTTCTGGAAACCGAGCCTGGTGCCGACGTTGATGTAGCGCTTCAGGCTGAGCCGGATGCCGACCTGGTAGAAGTACACATCGCAGGAGAGCATGATGCCACGGATCAGGTCGACGCGACCGTGGCCCTTGGGCTCCCAACAACGCGCGTAGCGGCCGTAGGTCATGCCGCCCGTGCACGGGATCGGCATGAATTCCTCCGGCGTGATGACCTTCTCCTCGAGGGCCAGCGCGGCGACCGGCAGCTTCCACGTGGATGCCGGCGGCTGGACCGAGCCGGCTACGCGATCGATGAGCGGTTTGTCGGGATCGTTACGAAGTGAATCGTAGGCGGCGATGCTGATGCCACCGGTGAACAGGTTCGGGTCGTAGGACGGTTCGCTGTAGTACGCGAGCACACCGCCCGTCTGCGGATCGAGCGCGACGAATGCGCCGTTGAATTTCTTCGGGAAGATACCCTGGATGTAACGCTGCAGATCGAGATCCAGGTAGAGCTGCAGATCCTTCCCGGGAATGGGTGGGACGCCCAGCTCTTCGGGGAGCCAGCGCTTGATGCGACCCATCGCATCGATCTCGAGGTAATTGATGCCGGGCGAGCCACCCAGCAGTCGCTCGTAGTGCTTCTCCAGTCCCTGCTTGCCGATCCACTGCCCCTGCGAGTAGCCGGCGTACTTGACCGAATCGGCGAGTTCGGCTTCGCTGATCTCGGAAACGTACCCAATGAAATGCGCAACGGCGTCGCCGGCCGGGTATCGACGTTTTGCGTATTCGAAGAGCAGCACGCCGGGGAACTGGCTGCGCGATTCTTCCAGGCGCGCTACCACTTCGGGCGGCGCATCCGACATCAACACCATCGGGAGGTGCCGCTGGCGCTGCCATTTCCGCCGCGCATACTCGATCTGCCGGTCATTGATGCCGAGCACCGGCCTCAGCCGCTCGATCTGCGCGTTCATCGAGTCGGTCTTGCCGGGCATCAGCAGCACCTGGTACGCGGGCACATTCTCGGCGATCACCTGACCGTGTCGGTCGTAGATAGTGCCGCGCGGCGCGTGGATCATGAGCGGACGCAGACGGTTGTTCTTGGCGGCCGTCGCGTACTGATCGACTTCGAGAAGCTGCAGCTTGCCGGCGGCGCCCAGCAGGACTGCCAGGATGAGGAACAGGGCGCCGCGCGCGCCGAAACCGCGACGCATGCGGACGCCCCTTGGTGTAGATAGCCGGCCAGTTCGTTCCATGCTTTTAATGAGCGGGGCAGAAATTCACTTTGCCCCGGTCGATACCCTCATACCATGATACCGCGTGAGTGCGAGCGAGTTCAGGCCGTTAAGACGCTCGTGACCTGAATCACTCGCGTATCACGCGTCGCGCCCGGCGATCAGAATGCCGCATTCGGGACAGGCGAAGTCGCGACCGCGGCGGCGCAACTGTACCCAGCGACCGCCGTGACGCGGACAGGTCGGCTCGTTACCGGCCTCGAGCTGGTCGAAGGCCGCCTGCCGCTCCTGCGCCGTCGGCGCCGGGATCTCGAAGCGCTCACGCTGCGCACAGCTGAGACACTCGAGCCAGACATCACCGGCTCCGTTGGGCAGACTGCTGACCCGCACAACCTGAGCCATGCCCCCGCAACCCACCGGGCACATGGGCGTTTCACCAGCCAGGTAGCGGGCCGTGACATCAGCGCGAATCTCCGCGAGCGACATGGTGTCGCGCGGCGCCGGCGCGCGCGGCGCGACGGGCAGATCGAGGTCGTCCTCACTCAAGCGGCGACGCCGGCGCAGCCGCTTGGGGATTTTCTCCTTCTTGGGCTTGCGACCCAGCATTTCGGCGAGCGAACGCGCCTTCTTCGGCGGACGGCCACGCTTGCCAGGCACTTTCGGCGGCTTGGCCGGCTTACCCGGCTTACCCGGCTTGCCCAGTTTGACGGCGGTGGCGTCGGCCGGGACCGGCGTAGGCGCCTCGACCGGCGCCACGGGTACGACTGAGGCGCCAGCGACAGGCTCGGCGCCGGCCGGCCGTGCCGGTTTCGGCGGCCTGGCGGGTGCTGCCTTTACGGGCGCAGCCTTTACCGGCGCAGCCTTGGTCGGTGCCTTGGCCGCGGCTTTCGGCGGAGCCTTCACCGGGGCGGCTTTGGGTGGCGCCGTCTTTTTCGTGGCTTTGACCGGAGCGGCTTTCCTGGTCGGAGCCTTCTTGGCAGCTGCTTTCCGCACCGGCGCTTTCCGGGCCGGCCGTGGCGGCGCCTTTTTGGCTGCGCTCTTTCGCGCTGGTGCGGTCTTGCGAGCGGGTGGCGCCTTCCTGGCCGAACGCGCCGGCGCCTTTTTGGGCGCCGCCTTTTTCGCGGCCTTGACCGGCTTCTTCACCGCTTTCACAGCTTTCTTGACCGCCTTCTTAGCAGCCTTGACCGCCTTTTTCGCGGTTTTGGCAGCCTTACCTTTCGCCATCCCTTATGCTCCTGCCTCGGGTCAAATTTTCTATCGTGCGCGGCCGAAAACGTAAGCCGCGTCCTTCAACTCGCCCTTCCCATCGACATTGACCGCAAAGCGTGACCCGGCGTAGATCGCGGCCGCGCCGTATTCACCCTTCTTGTTCACGGCGTAGAAGTTCACGTTGAAGTTGGGGCGGCCGTCTTCCCGCTGCAGTCGCTTTTCGACGGTCCACGTTACGATGCGCTTGCATGTTTCCAGGCAGGCATCGGTGGGGTGCATGCCGCGCCGCATGAGCTCGACCACGGTGTGCCCACCGCAGACCTTGATGTTCGCTTCGCCGCGGCCGGTCGAGCCGGCTGAGCCTACATCGTTGTCGCAATACAGGCCGGCACCGATAATCGGCGAATCGCCCACGCGGCCGGGTATCTTAAAGAACAGACCGCTGGTTGTCGTTACTCCCGAGATATTGCCGCTGCGATCTACCGCGTTGCAGTTGATGGTGCCGTACGGGCGGACGCCGTCGTACGAATCCAGCATGGCCTGGGTCTGCGGAATCGAGTCGGGATTGATGCTGGGCGTGAAGTTCTTCACTTTCTCGCCGGATTCCGCAGGCAGAATCCAGTCATCCTCGGGCGACAGCTGGGCTCGCCACTTCAGGAACTCCATCCGTGTGGCTTCGGGCAGCAGGTTCTCATCCGCACTGAACCCCATCTGCCGCGCAAAGCTGCGGGCACCTTCGCCGACCAGCATGACGTGGTCCGTAAACCGCATCACCGCCACCGCCACCAGCGACGGCGTTTTCACTCCCTCCAGCGCGCCGACCGCTCCCGCGCCGCGGGTCGGGCCGTGCATGACGGACGAATCGAGCTGGACGACGCCCAGCTCGTTCGGCAGCCCGCCGTAGCCGACCGTCATGTCCTTGGGGTCGAGCTCGACGATGTTCACGCCTCGCACGACGCCTTCCAGCGTGTCGCCGCCCGCGGCCATCACCTCCATCGCCTTGTTCACGGCCGCCAGCCCGTTCGCGCTGGCGATCACGACCGGCGTAACCGCACCGCGCCGGACGGCAGCGGCGCCGACCGTCGGCTGCGGAAACGGGAATGCACCAAGCGCGGCCGCGCCGGCACCAGCGGCGCCGACCTTCAAGAAGTCGCGACGTGTAGGCATAGGTTCCTCAGCTCAGGCGGTACACTGGCAGGTGCGCGGCCCGCGCACAGCGGCGGCAATCTGATGGCTGACGGACGCGCGCGATAGTAGCGCCCGGCGAGGCCGGTGTCTTATGCGCCCGGCTCCGCCTCGTCGTCCCCGGCCGCGACGTCGCCGACCGTCTCGTCCTGAGGCGGGCGCGCCTTCTTCCGCCGCGCCGGAATGAGGCGCACGGCCGTCACGCGCCGCTCCTCGGTGGCTTCCACGCGCAGGTCGCCCGAGCCGTCCACGTGGACTTCGTCGCCGATCTGCGGCACGCGGCCGAGCGTGCCGAAGATGTAGCCACCGATCGTGTCGAAATCTTCGCTGCTGAGCGCCATGCCGAACTGCTCGTTGACATCGTCGATGCTGGCGCCGCCCTCGATCAGGACGTCGCCTTCGGGCGTGGTCGTGAAGTCCGGCTGGGCGACGTCGTACTCGTCGTAAATCTCGCCTACGATCTCTTCCAGCAGGTCTTCCAGCGTGACGATGCCCTCGGTGCCGCCGAATTCATCGATGACGATGGCCAGATGCACGTTGCGCGTGCGCAGCTCGGCGAGCAGCTCGCTGATGCGCTTGGTGTCCGGCACGAAATACGGCTCGCGCAGCGCGTCGCGCAGCACGAAGGCCTCGCCCTTGGTGCCCGCCATGTACGGGAGCAGGTCCTTCACCAGCAGCACGCCCACGATGTTGTCGAGGTTCTCCTCGTAAACCGGGATGCGGGAATGCCCCTCCTCGATGAGCAGGTGCACCACGTCTTCCATCGACGTGTCGAGCTCCAGCGCGATGATGTCGGGACGCGGCGTCATGATCTCACGGGCCAGGATTTCGGGGAACTCGAACACACCCGCGATCATCTGCTCCTGCTCCGCCTCGATCTCGCCCTCCTGGTGGCTCTGCTCGACCAGCATGCGGATCTCTTCCGGCGAGTGCGCCACGCTGTGCACGCCGGTGGGCTCCATGCCGAACATCCGCATGATCATCGCGGCCGAGCCGGACATGACTTTGATGAAGGGGCGGAAGATGCGGCCGACCATCTGCGTCGGACGGGTCGTCCACAACGCGACCAGCTCGGCCTTCTGAATAGCGACCATCTTGGGCACCTGCTCACCCAGCACCACGTGGAGGTAGGTCACCAGCAGAAGCGTCAGGATGGTCGCCAGGATGTGTCCGGTAACCGACGCATTGAGCAGAGGGATGCTGAAACGGAATATCTCGAGATAGGGGACGATCAGCGCATGAATGGTATCCTCGGCGATATAACCGATGGCGATCGAGGCGACGGTAATGCCGAGCTGCGCGGCGGAAATGAAATCGTCCGGGCGCTCGAGTGCTTCGGTGACGTAACCGGCGCGACGGTCGCCGCCGCGCAGACGCTGCTCGATGCGGGTGCGCCGCACCGCGACCAGCGCGAATTCCGTAGCCACGAAATACGCATTGATCGCAATCAGCAAAAAAACGAGGCCGATTTTCAGGATGATACTGGAAGATTCCATAGCGGCGCAGCCCGATTCAGGGCGCAGCAGCGCGCTCGCGCGCTGCCGGCTCCGCACGGAAAATCAGGCCGCGTTAGCGTCCTCCAAGTCGTCTCGCGCCGAAGTCTGGCTGCCGTGCGGAATAACAGGCTGGCAAAAACGGAGGCCGGTCAATTTGAGCTGCTCGAGCTCGGCCGGCGTCAATTCGGGATAACGTTCCGCAAGGAAGCGGATCGTGTCATCCATCCATTCTATCTGATCGTCTTCGGCCGCGTCCAGGACGCCACACTGCCGAATGGCACTGAACAACTCGTTCCGCGCGCGATCCGCAACGGACTCCTGCCGCTCCGGACGTTGATCGCGTCGGTCCCGCTTCTTTCTCGCCAACAAACCCTCCAACAAATATACTGCCAAAATGTCCGCCAAAAGGCGGCGGCAATATAACGACACGCTGGGTAAATGCAAAGATCGTACGCCCCCCTCGACCCGGTTCGCCTGGAGGTTTACCGGCATCTTTTCAGCGCACTGGCCGAAGAAATGGGGGCCGCGCTGAAAGGTGCCGCATACTCACCGAACATCAAGGAACGGCGCGACTATTCGTGCGCGCTGTTCGATGCGGGCGCGCGCGTGGTGGCCATGGGCGATCATATGCCCGTCCACCTGGGCGCCATGCCGATGAGTGTCGAGGCGGCCATTCGCGAGGTGGGTGAGTTGTACCCCGGCGACGTCGTCATTCTCAACGATCCTTTCCGAGGCGGGACACATCTGCCCGACATCACGATGGTGATGCCGGTGCACGTGCCGGAGCGTGCCGCCGCCGTCGAGCCGCTCGCCTACCTCGCCGTGCGCGCGCACCACGCCGATGTGGGCGGCATGGCCGCCGGCTCGATGCCGCTGGCGCGCGAAATCTTTCAGGAAGGCCTGCGCATTCCGCCCATTCGCCTGGTGCGCGCAGGACAACGCGACGACGACATCTTCCGGCTGCTGCTGGCCAACGTGCGCACGCCGGAAGAGCGGGAAGGCGATCTCTCGGCGCAGCTGGGCTGCCTGGCGGTCGGACGACGACGGCTACTGGAGCTGGTGGCGCGGGCAAGCGTCGAAGAAGTACGCGCCGCCATGAGCGCGATCGTCGCGTACGGCGAGCGGATGCTGCAGCAGGCGATCGCCGGCATGCCGGCCGGAGTGTATGCCGCCGAGGATGTGCTGGAGGACGACGGATTCGGGCACGGCCCGCTGCGCATCGCGGCCCAGCTTCGGATAGAAAGAAGTGGTATCACCGTGGATTTTGCGGGCAGCGCGCCGCAGACGGAGGGCGGCATCAATGCGGTGGCCAGCATCACCGTGTCGGCGGTGCGTTACGTCGTGCGGTGCATTGCCGAAGCAGTGCTCGGCCAGTCGCTGCCCGCGGGTGGCGGCGCGATGGCGCAGGTGCGCGTGCTCATGCCGGAGCGCAGCATCGTAAATGCCGGGCCGCCGGCCAGCGTGGCGGCCGGCAATGTGGAAACGTCGCAGCGCATCACCGACGTGCTGTTTGCCGCGTTCGCGCAGGCGCTCCCCGGCATGGTGCCGGCCGATTCGCAAGGCACCATGAACAACGTGACGCTGGGCGGCATTGATCCGCGGACCCAGCGGCCGTTCGCGTATTACGAGACCATGGGCGGCGGCATGGGTGCTTCGCCACTCGGCGATGGGCTGGCCGGGGTGCACGTACACATGAGCAACACGCTCAACACGCCGATCGAAGCGCTCGAGCACGCTTACCCGGTGCGCATCACGCATTACAGCCTGCGTCGGGACACGGGTGGCGCCGGACGGCACCGCGGTGGCGACGGCATCAGGCGCGACATCGAGCTGCTCACCGACATGGATGTAAGTGTGTTATCGGAGCGGCGCTCGGTGGCGCCCCACGGGATTCATGGTGGTGGGGCTGGCGCGCGCGGCGAAAATGTGCTGATCGCGAACGGCACAGAGCACACGCTGCCGTCGAAGGTGACATTTCGCGCACAAGCCGGCGACACGCTCAGCATGCGGTCGCCGGGGGGCGGTGGCTGCGGCGACGCCTGAGCGCAGCCGGCAGCGCAACCGTGTTCTATCGTCGGCGCAGCTCGATATCGCCGTTGACGGTTTCCAGCGCGAGCTGACGGCCGCCGCTGCCGATCTTGCCTTTCATATGCCGGGGCCCCCAGCGGCCGCTTACCGTCATCGGCCAGTCACTGGACAGCGACCCGTTCACGGTGCTGGCGGCGACGTCCGTGTTCAACTCATCCGGCAGCTCGAGCGTGATCCCCCCGTTCACCGTCTTGAACAGGAGGCGGTCGTTCCAGGACGCGCGGCCCATGCTCACATCGATCGAGCCATTCACGGTTTCCGCCTGGGCCAGAGCCGTCGTATTGACGCGTACACTGCCGTTCACGGTGGTGGCGATGGCATCCGCGGTCAGCCCGCTGGCGTGCACGCTACCATTCACCGTCTTGCCGGTAAACGCGACGCCGCGTGGAACGCGCACTTCGAAATCGACGGTTACGTCGTTGTTGCGGTTGCTGGAGCGGCCGCGCGCGCCGGGCAGGCATTCGTTCTCACGCTCGCCTCGGGGCGTCGGATACAGCGCGCCGATGGTCACGTCGCCCGCATGCTCGACCACTTCGTTGCGCTCGCTTTCCGTATCACTGCGCCGCGCCGACTTGCGCGCCACCACCTCGACATTGCTGCCGCTGGCAGCGATCGCATCGATGTCGCCGTTTATGCCTTTGATCTCGATCGCGCGGCCGGCCGGCACGGCTTTGCGCCAGCTCCAGGTGTCCTGCGCGGCCGCCGGACTCACCGCGGCAGCCACGAGGAGCAGCGCGAGTGAAGCGCGTTGCATGAGCATAGTGGATCTCATGGGTTGAGGTATTCGTCAGTTCGGTCGCACGCGCACGCGCGGCGGCTTCGGCACCCGAGGCGGCTCGACCGCGGTCGGCAGATTCTCGCCCGGCCGGCGCAGGTTGATGCCGCCGCCAAAGGTCTCCAGGTCCAGGCGCGCGCGCCCGTTACCCAGCACGAAGTTGTACGAGCGCTGCCGCGCGTTCGACTCGAAGCGCGGTATTTCGAATGTCGTATCCAGCTCGCCATTGAAGGTCGAGACGCTGACCGCCACGTTGGCGCCGTTCGACACGACCACCCAAATAGTGCCGTTGTGCGTGGCCAGCGAGTAATCACCACCGTCACGCAGCGCGCCTTCATAGACGATGCGGCCGTTGACGGTGGCCGCGTCCACGTTGGATGACTGAACCTTCTGCACGACGATCGGGCCGTTCACGGTCTCCAGGCTCAGGTCGCCCACGACATCAGTGACGCGCACGCCGCGATTGACCGTGCTGGCCTGCACGTTGCCACGGGCACCGGCCACCAGCAGATCGCCTTCCACCGACTCCAGCTTGAGCCGTTTGCCGCCGATCACGCGCACGTTGCCCTGCACGGTCTCGGCCTCCACATCGCCGTTGACGCCTTCCACATCAATGTCGGTCTGCACGCCGCTCGCCTCGATGCTCACGTCGCGTGGCACATTCAGCATGAAGCGGACGTCCTTGGCCACCCCCATCTGGCCCTCCGCCTCGATGCGGACCGCGGCGCCGCGCGTATTGATGTCGATGACGTCGCGCCGGCCGTGTTGCGCCTGCACGCGGACCTCGTTGCGGTTCCAGCCACGCACCGTGATCGACCCGCCAAAGGTCTCCACCTCGATGCGTGAGCCGGGTCGCAC
>CBJLQC010000061.1:0-9124 GCA_966424955.1 uncultured bacterium
GTCATCGATCTGCCCCAGCACGCGATCGAGGCGTTCGCTCGGCAGTCGCGGCACGCTGCGATCTTCGAAATAGCCCTGCACCTTGATCTGCAGCGTAGGCCGTGCGGCGAGATTCTGTTCGAGCTGCAGACCGAGATCGGCATGATCGGCGAGTTCTGATCCGTGCCGAGCGCAGCGGGGCTGCGCTGCGAGCCAGCGTGGCAGCGAGCGCCCGGCATTCTGCAAAATCGGCAAACCGCGCCGGCAAAATTGGCAAGCCACCGTGGTATGGGGTTTTCAAAGGGGGACGCGCAAAGCATTAACCGGACCCCTTTCCGAAAGGAGGAACACCATGACGCCGAACCGTAATCTCTGGATTTCTCCCATCGAGCGACTTTATGCGCTGCAGCGCGAGCTGGATCGCGCCTTCGAGAGCGAAACAAATGGCACCACGACCGGCTGGGTACCGCCCATGGATGTCGTGGAAACCGCGGACGAAGTCCGCTGTCACCTCGAGATGCCCGGGATGGCTCCGGAGGATATCGAGATCCGCGTGCAGGACAATACGCTGGTAGTCGCGGGTGAGAAGAAAGCCGCGACCGAACAGGAAAAGGAAGGCGGTTTCCGCTCCGTGGAACGGCGCTACGGCCGGTTCGAGCGCAGCTTCACGCTGCCGCGCAGCATCGACACCAACCACGTGACGGCCCGCCACGAGAACGGCGTGCTGACCGTCGTGCTGCCCAAGGTGGAGGCGTCCAAACCGCGCCGGATCGAGATCGAGGGTACAACGCAGGCGCGCTCACTCAACAAGTAATCGCAAGGGACCCGCCGCGGAGAGGCGCCCGGAGCGATCCGGGCGCTTCTTTCACAAGGCGACATGATCGAATCCTTCCAGGTCGGCCAGACCGCCGTCAGGCTCGTCCAGGGCGACATCACCGAGCAGAAAGTGGATGCCATCGTCAATGCGGCGAACACGTCGCTGCTGGGCGGAGGCGGCGTTGATGGTGCGATTCACCAGCGCGGCGGGCCCACCATCCTGGAGGCATGCCGGCGCATTCGCGAGTCTACACACCCGCACGGACTACCGACCGGAGAGGCCGTCAGCACGACCGCCGGGAAGCTGGCCGCTCGTCGTGTGGTGCACACGGTCGGCCCCGTGTGGCCGGACTGTGCGGAGCAGGAAGCCGCACGCCTGCTTGCCAACGCATACCGAAGTTCCCTGCGCGTCGCTGCCGAAGAAGGGCTGCGCACGGTAGCGTTCCCCTCGATCAGCACGGGAGCGTATGCCTATCCCGTAGCGCGAGCCGCGCGGGTCGCGCTACACACCGTCAGGGAGGAACTGCGCGCGCATCCCGATCGCTTCGATGAGGTGCGCTTCGTCCTCTTTTCCCAGAGGGATTTCGAAGAGTATCGAGCAGCATCGGTCGAGATGATGCGCGCGTAAGTCGCGCCTCGTGGTGTTTTCCCCTCTGCATCCTCTGCGATACAAATCTTGCTTCCTCTCTGAGAGTGTATAACTTGGTTCTCGCCGACATCGTTCTCGGATGTCACGCCGCGTGCGTGACATGAACTCACAATCCATTTCGGAGATAGCTATGGCCGCAATGAAGAAGTCAGCCAAACGGGGCGGCGCGAAGAAGGCGAAGAAGGCGCCTGCGCGTCGTTCAGCTGCCAAGGCAACCAAGCGCCCGGCGGCACGCAAGACCGCAACCAAGGCGAGAAAGGCTGCCCCGAAGAAGGCCGCCAAGAAGGCGGCGAAGCGCCCCGCGGCGAAGAAGTCGGCTTCCAAGAAGCGTGCTCCGAACCCGGCATTCATGAAGCCCATGCAGCCGAGCGACAAGCTTGGCGCCGTCGTCGGCAACAACGCGATGCCGCGCAGTGAGATCACCAAGAAGGTCTGGGCTTACATCAAGAAGCAGGGGCTGCAGGATGCCAAGAATCGCCGCATGATCAACGCGGACGACAAGCTCGGCCCGGTCTTCGGCGGCAAGAAGCAGGTTTCGATGTTCGAGATGACCAAGCTGGTGAACAAGCACCTCAAGT
The DNA here is from genome assembly GCA_966424955.1 of uncultured bacterium. Taxonomy (GTDB): domain Bacteria; phylum Gemmatimonadota; class Gemmatimonadetes; order Longimicrobiales; family RSA9; genus CBJLQC01. Next base: position 2,023 of record CBJLQC010000061.1, read on the forward strand.
AGCGATACCGAGGGGGCTGTAGTACCAACGAAAAAGGACGCAGAGGCTGAATCCTCTGCGTCCTTTCTGTTTGCCCGGCGCGCGCGCCGGCTTCAGGCAGGCTTGCCGGCCCTGGTCGCCTTGCGCAGCAGCCAGACCACGAAGGCCACGATCAGCACGACCGGCAATACCTTGAACAACAGGAAGAAGGTCACGCCGAGCGCGATGCCCAGCAATCCAAACACGAGCTTGACTGCAAACAAACCGACCAGCGCCAGCGCGCTGACGGTGCCGACTTTAGCAACAGCGTTCACGGAACGGCTCCTTTCACTTGTCCCCGGCTCCAATACGAGGGGTCGCTGCCCAAAGATTCAAGAGGGATGAGCCCGCCCCTCGGTCCCCCACCGACCCGCGACAGGGACAGCTCACGGCCCGCATTGCTGCGCGTGCTCGGGACCATTTTCGGCTGGGCGGTCACCGTGGGCAGCATGATCGGAGCGGGCATTCTACGCGCTCCCGGCGACGTAGCACAGGCGACCACGTCGGTAACGGTCTTCTTCGCGCTCTGGCTGGCAGGCGCGTTATACGCGCTGCTAGGCGCCTTATCGCTGGCCGAGCTCGGTGCCATGATCCCCGAGTCGGGCGGACAAACCGTCTTCGTCCGGCGCGCGTTCGGCGCATATCCCGGTTTTGCGGTTGGCTGGAGCGACTGGATCTCCACGTGCGCAGCGGTGGCGGCCGTCGCGATCGTGCTGGCGGAATCGCTGGGTGCGGTGCTGCCGTTGCTGGTGGGCGCCAAGACTATGGTAGCCTCTGCCGTTGTGCTGCTGCTCATGAGTGCGCACTGGCGCGGCGTGCGCACCAGCGGGAGCGTCCAAACGCTGACGAGCGCGCTCAAGGCGCTGGCCTTTGCGGCACTGGTGGCAGCCTGTTTCGGCGCGGCCGGCACCTACCAGTCCGCGCCGCGGACAGCACCCGCGTTGGGGCTGATCGTTGCGCTGCAGGCAGTTATCTACACATACGACGGATGGACGGCGCCGCTCTATTTCTCGGGCGAAGTGAAGGAGCCGGGGCGTGACATACCGCGCTCGATGCTGGCCGGGATGCTTTCGGTAATGGTGATCTATCTGCTGGTGAACGCTGCGTTCCTGGCGGTGCTCGGACTGGATGGCATGGCCGGCTCGATGCTGGTGGCGGACGACGTCGCTCAAATCGTGTTCGGCGCGGCCGGCACGTCCGTCATCCGCACCTTGATCGTAGTCTCGCTCGTGAGCGCGGTCAGTGCCAATCTCCTGATGGGGACGAGGGTGATCTACGCACTGGGCCGCCTGCCGCGCTTCGGATTCGTGCAGGCAGTGAACGCCGGCGGCACGCCGACGTCGGCTCTGGCGCTCAGTACCGCCGTGGCCATAGCCTTTGCGCTGACCGGCGCGTTCGAGCGTGTCATCGCGTTGGCGGCGTTCTTTTTCGTGGCAAATTATGCGACGTCGTTCCTGGCGGTGTTCTGGTTACGCCGCCGTGAGCCGGAGACGGCCCGGCCGTACCGGGCGTTCGGGTACCCGTTCAGCACCGGAATCGCGCTGCTCGGATCCCTGGCGTTCCTGATCAGCGCGGTGATTACGGATGCGCTCCACAGCGCAGTCGCGATTGTGCTGCTGGCACTCAGTTATCCTGCATATCGCTGGCTTGGAAGATCGACATGAGACCGTACGTTCTGGCCGAAACGAATTGGACCGCTGTGCAGCAGACCGCCTACGAGGTTGCGGTGCTGCCCTGGGGCGCGACAGAAGCGCACAACCTGCATCTGCCCTATGCGACGGATGTTTACGAAGCGGCGGCCATTGCCGAGGAGTCCGCGCGCCTGGCCTGGGAGGCGGGCGCCCGGGTTACCGCGCTGCCGGCCATTCCCTTCGGCGTCAACACCGGACAGCTGGACATTCCGCTCACGATCAACATGAATCCGACCACCCAGCTCGCGGTGCTGCGCGACGTGGTCGAATCGCTGGAGGTGCAGGGTATCCCCAAGCTCGTCCTGCTGAACGGTCACGGAGGCAACGACTTCAAATTCATCCTGCGCGAGCTGCAGGGCGCCAGTGAAGTATTCATCAGCGCTCTGAACTGGTGGACGTGCATCGACGCGCGGCCGTACTTCGATGAACCGGGCGATCATGCCGGCGAGCTGGAGACCAGCATCATGATGTTTCTGCGTCCCGACCTGGTCGCGCTCGACCAGGCGGGCGAGGGCCGCATGATCCCGTTCCGTTTGCAGGCGCTGCGCGAGGGATGGGCCTGGGCGCCGCGCGACTGGCGCCGCGCCACCGTCGACACCGGGGCGGGCGATCCGCGCCGCGCCACGCGCGACAAGGGCGAGCGTTTTTTCCGGGCGGTCACGGAAAAAATCGCGGGCTACCTCCGCGAGCTGGCCGGTGCCGTCCCCGAGCAGTTGTACGAAGGAGAATAGCGGGGCGCGGATGAGCGCCGCGCCGCCGTGATCACTGCGCCGTCACCTTATCACGCTCGGCCCGGGCTCCCATCTTTTCGAGCAGGTCCACCTGCGCGATCAGGTTGGGTGGCGGGTCGAACTGCTTCGCGCGCGACACGGTTTCCTTTTCGAACGCGCCCATGATCTGCTCGTATTTCGAGCCGGGGTGCCAGAAGATCCAGTCCTCCAGCCCGACATCGTGGACGGCACGGATCTGCGCGGCGGCCTGCTCCACGCCATACGGATAGTTCTTCGTCACCCAAGGCGCGCTGAACGCCTGCAACCAGGGGATAATACGCGCGGCGGGCTTGCCGGCCTGGCGCAGCCGGTCGGCGCGGATCACGCCCATGCCGACCGACGCGAACACGGTTTCATACGGCATCTCGTTCGGCTTCGGAATCCCTTTCAAGTGCGTCGGCAGATAATGCGAGGGATACGTCATGGGCAGCACGTGATCGACATGCGCGATGATGCGCTCCCACTGCTGCCCGATCTGCACATCCTTCGGATCATTGGGTGAAAGCCCGAAGAGGTCCGCCGCCAGGACGCCGCCGAGCGCCTTGATGCGCGGCTCGGCCTTGTGCAAGAAGGCGAGGATCGCGTCCGTCCGGTCGCCATTCTCCTTGGGATGAATCTGCTTCGGGAGGCTGGGAAACGGTTCGGGGAAGCGCACGTAATCGAACTGCACTTCGTTGAACCCCGCGCGCAGGACTTCCTCGGCGATCTGGATGTTGTACTCCCAGACATTCGGGTCCCACGCGCTCACCCAGGTGTTGCCCGCCTTGTCGCGCCAGAGTCCGCCCGCGGGGTTCTTGATAGACCACTCGGGCTGGGCCTGCGAGAGCATGGGATCCTTGAACACGACAATGCGCGCGACGGTCCACACTCCATGCGCTTCGATCGTGTCCACCACCGCCTTCAGGTTCGGCATCGTCACCTCGCCGCCGATCTGCTTCTGCAGCGGCAGCGAAGTGCGGTAACGCATCCCCTTTTCGTCCTTGACGTCGATCACGAAAGTGTTGATTTCCGTGGAATCGGCGATCGCCAGCAACTTGCTCAGGCGGTTGCGCGAGCCCGCGGCGTAGGCGTTGAGGTAGATGCCGCGAATGATCGGTGGCGCCTGGCCGGCCCTGGCGGGTTGCGGTCCCGGGACGGCAGCCACGCTGTCCGCGGAGGCAGCTGCCACGGTCGTCGAGTCGGCCGCGGCCGATTGTGCCGTGCCGGCGTCGCTCGAGCAGCCGGTTGCGAACGCGGCGCAGAAGAACAGAGCTACTCCAACAAATTTCGATTTCATCACGCTTCGGATACGAGAAAAGGATGTGGCAGTTTATCGCTTGTGCCTGAGAGAGCAAGGCGCATTCCGCTTGACGACGCGCGTAAGATCAGGCCGGCCATGACGACAAAACTTTTGCGCTGGCTGGCGATCCTGATCGCGATCGCGGTCGTATTACTGGTCGCCCGGCAGGCGGGCGGCCTGTTGCCGCGCGTTGCCGAATGGGTGGCCGGGCTGGGACCCGCCGCGCCTTTCATTTTTGCAGCGGCTTATATCGCGGCGACCGTGCTGCTGGTGCCTGGCTCGTTGCTGACCCTCGCGGGCGGCGCCCTGTTCGGCGTGGTGCGTGGCACCATCATTGTGCTGCTGGCCGCGACGGCGGGCGCGAGTGCCGCGTTCCTGATCGCGCGCTACCTCGCGCGCGACCGGGTCGCGCAACGCGTGCAGGGCGATGAGCGCTTTGCCGCGATCGATCGCGCGATCGGCCGGGCCGGCCTCAAGATCGTGGTGCTGCTCCGGCTCTCTCCCGTCGTGCCCTTCAACCTGCTCAACTATGCGCTCGGCATTACCAGCGTGCGCTTCCTACATTACGTGGTCGGCTGCGCGGCCATGCTACCGGGTACCGTGCTGTATGTGTACTACGGCCGCGTCATCGGCGATATCGCGGCGCTGGCGGCCGGTGCGCGGCCCGAACGGGGTCCGAGCTATTACATCTTCCTGGGAGTTGGACTGTTGGCCACGATTCTGGTCACCGCATTACTCACGCGCCTGGCCCGGCGCGAGCTGGCGCACCAGGCGCCCGACGCTGCATGAGCCGATTTCACCACATCGGGTTTCCAGTCCTGGCCACATTGCTGCTCCTGTTTCTCGCCATCTTTCCGGTGCTCACGCTCGACGCGATCGGCAAGCTGCTGGCGCGCGCCGCGCAGCTCGAGCGCGGCAATCTCGCGCTGATCCTTTACCTCGAGTTGAGTCGCGTCTTCACGACCCTGACCGCGGTGCTGACCGCCCTGTTCCTGGTCGTGCGCTCGGCGCGCGAGCCGGATGGCCGCGCGCTGGCGCTGTTCCTCATCTTCAGCGCGCTGACCTACGAGAAGATCTTCGGCGGCACCGGCTACCCGGGGCCGCTGCAGGAACGGTTTACCCTCACGCTGCTGCAGGCCGGCGTGCCGCGCAGTGTCCTTTTCTGGCTGTTCGGGAGCGTGCCCTGGTCGCTGTGGCTGGCCCTGGCTGCAATCATGCGATTCTCCGTCGTATTTCCGCGCCCGCCATTGTCGGCGGAAGCCATCGATGCGAGCGGCGCGCAGGATCGTCGGGGCATGATGCGAGGCGCGGGTGTGGCTGGCCTGGACATTGGCGCCGGCCTCAGGTCGATCTGCAAACGAGCGCTGCGCGCCGGAGCGTTCCGGCCCATCCCCATTTGGCTGACCGCCGCCGCGCTGATTGTCGTCACGACTGTGCTCACACCGGGCCTGAGGATCGCACTGTTCGCAATCGCGGCGTCCACGGTAACCGCGCTGGTGATTACCAACCTGCGCGCGTCGTATCGCGTGGTCGAAGAAAAGGAGAAACTGCGGGTGCGCTGGCTGGTGCTCGGATTCGCCATTGCCGCCGCGTTCTTTGTACTTGCATCGCTGCCGCTGCTGATTTCGGAGCGGCCGGTGGTCACCGTGCCCGCGCTGGTGCTGCTCATGCTGGCGCCGGCCGCGATCATGGTGTGCATGGCGCTGGCCGTTTTGTACCGTGGCAGGCTCGATCCTGGGCACTGGCTGCCGGCAAAAAAGGTCGGTTGATGGCGGAAGACCGGCAGGCCTTGTCTGGAGCCGGGCTGGAATCGAGTTTGCGCGCAGCTTGTCTGAACCACCACCGGGAGGATGGGATGAGGTACCGCACAATCGCATTGCTCGCGCTGCTGCTGAGTGCAGCCTCCGCGGCATACGCACAGGAAGCCGCCGTGCAAAGCCCGAAGGCCGACGACGGGCGGCCGACGCTGCAGCAGCGGCTCGTGCCGGAAGGTACCGCGCAACTGCTGGCACCAGCGCCGGCGGATCGCGTGGAGAAAGCGGAAGAGCAGCCGGCGGCGCTCGCGATGCGGCCGCGCGGTGCCGGCACCGGCCTCATCATCGCGGGCGGCGCGCTGTTCATAGCCGGACTGTTGATCGGCGACGATGCAGGTACCGTGGTCGCGGTGGCCGGTGCCGCGATTGGTGCCTACGGCCTGTATTTGTACTTCCAGTGAGGGCGCGATGAAGAAGGTGCTGCTATGGGGAGTACTGTGGCTGGCCGGGTGCGCGGGCGCCACCGCGGATGAGAATCTGGTCGGTCGCGTTCGTTTCATCGATGCGCAGGGGCAGCCCGCGGGAGAAGCATGGCTGTTCGCCGAAAATGGCAGCATGCGCGTAACCGCCGACCTGCCGGGGCTGCCGGAAGGCGAACACGGCTTCCATTTCCACGCCGTGGGGACGTGCACGCCGCCCGGATTCGAGTCGGCGGGCGGACACTTCAATCCGACGAACCGGCAACATGGTCGGCTGAATCCGAATGGGCCGCACCTCGGCGATCTGCCGAACATCGAACGCGGCCGCACGCGCTTTTCGCTTTCTGTGCCCGGCGTGCAGATCGATGGCGCGAATGGTCTGCTCGACAGCAACGGCGCGGCGCTGGTCGTGCACCAGTCGGCGGACGACCTGCGCACGGATCCGTCGGGCAATTCAGGCGCGCGCATTCGTTGCGGCGTCGTCGAACGACCGTAGCCTTTCCACGCGCGGTGATTACGGGTGGCCGCTTTCCAGGCACGGCGCGCCGCCCGTCATCCGCACCCCTGGAGCCAGCCGGCCGATAACGTGAGACCGCCGCCGCTCTTCACCAGCCTGACGCTCGGTTTCTGGCTGGGCATTTACGCACTACGCAGCTACGTGCCGGCGGCGGTGTGGAACCTGGCCGATGAGCTGCCGTTGTCGCTCAAGCCCGTGCTCGCGGTGGCCACGCACGCGGTGGGACTGGCCGGCGTTTTCCTGGTCATGAAATGGCGACGTCGCACACTCGTGCCGCTCGTCCTCGCCTTTGCCGCGGTGACCTTTGCGCGGCAGGCGCTTACGGCATCCGATCAGTTCGGCCCATGGCTGTCGCTGCTGGGCTGGATCTTCTGGCTCTGGTTCATGGCTGCCCTGGCGGATGAGGTCGCCACACAGGACGCGGAAGCACTCATCGCGCCTGCGTTCGCGGCGGCCATTGCTCTGCAAATGGGGCTGCAAAGCGCCTGGCATGGTCTCGATCTCGCATCCGTGCGCGGCCCGGCGGCCCTGCTCGTGGATGGGATGCTGAGCGTCCGGGAGGGGGCGGGTGGGCTGGCCGCGCCCCCGCCCCTG
>CBJLQC010000062.1:0-9116 GCA_966424955.1 uncultured bacterium
AAGTGAAAGCCGGCAGCTGGGCCATCGTCGTGGCGGTGCTGGTCTTGATCGTCGCGGCCATTGTCGGGGTTTTCGTATTGGGCGCGTGGCTGCTGCGGCAGATCTTCTAGCCGCGCGGGGTTATGGGCGGTAGCGCAGGAACCGGCGGGCCACCTGGATGAACCGCCGGTCCTGCTCCAGCTCCGGACGCTGCTCCTCTTTTTCGATCAGCTTCTGCACATGCGGGTGCAGCGCGGGATCACCCCACCGATAACCCGTGGCATCCTCGGCCAGCTCGGTGTAGCCATCACGCGCGGCTTCGAGCAGGGCCAGCGCGGCGGCCGCGTTGAAGCCGGGATCGCGCCGCGGCGGCAGCCCGAAGTGGACGCGCGGCTTGGCCTCGTCGCCGTCTTCCTTGACGAAAGCGCGTGACATTTACTTCACTCAGGGCACCAGCGCCGCGACCATTTCGTCGCAGGCTTCCGCGCAACGGCGGCAGGCTTCTGCGCAAATGCGGCAGTGCTCCATGTGCTGCGCGTGTTTCTCGCACTCGTCCGCGCACGCGCGGCACGCCTGCGCACAGGCATGCAGCTGCAGGTGCAACGTGTTCGCGTCCCGGTGACCGGTTCGCACCAGCAGCCGGCCGGACACATCGCAGATGTCGGCGCAATCCAGGTTGAGTCGGACACAGTGCACAAGCGTATTGGCGTCTTCTTCCGCGAGACACGCGTCCGCACAGATCTGACAGATTTCCGCACAGTCGAAGCACGCCTCGATGCACTGTTGCGCCGCCTCGCCGTTCGCGCCGGCCGGGCTCGGGTGTGCTTCCAGCATCTTGCTCAATCGGCTCATCAGCCCCTCCTTAGCGCCACCCCAGCAGCATGCGACGGATGTCGTCACGGTGAGTGGTCTCGTCCAGAATCATGTTCTCGAGCTGCACTTTCAGCGCAACCTCGCCGGCCGCTTCGGCCTGCTCGACGCGCGTCGTATACCGTTCGATCGTGTCGATCTCCGCCTGCAACGTGTTCTCGAGCATCTTCTTGTTGTCGGTCACCACCGGTACCGGACCAGGCGTTACGGCCGGTGTGCCGCCCAGCGCCACGATCTTGTCGGCCAGGTACGCGGCGTGCCCGAGCTCATCGGGAATCTCGCCCTCGAAGAAGGCACGCAATTCCTGCCGCCATGGCCCGGCCACCAGGCTGGCGTAGGTGCGGTACATGATGACGGCCTGGTATTCGGCGGCCAGGTCTTCGTTGAGTCCGTCGATCAATGCCTTGTTGTCAGCCATATCTCCACTCGATTCGGATGCGGGTTGATGCGTGCTTCCCGCGCGCACGAGTGCAAAAGCGGTACCCTCTCACGATCGTTCGCGCCAGCTACGCGGCCGGCGTCGCGGCTGAGCATGGCAGTCGGCCTCAAGCGTCGAGCCTCAGGACTTTTTGCGCGCGGCCGGCCGCAGCTCCGCGATGCGCAGGCCGGCCGCCGAATCCGCGATCAGCCGATCCAGGCGCCGTTGCTGCGTGGCCGGCTGCCTGGCGCTGACGACCCACCAGGTCGTCAGCCGGCGATAGGAAGGAGGCTGTGCTTCGAAGAAGGCCCACGCGCGCTTGCGCTTCCTGAAACGCGCCAGCTGTTGCGGGCTGAACTGCACGTTCTCCCGCTCGAAGGAATAACGATTCGTCTTTGCTTCGTCGCGCTCCTCGAACGCCTTCAGCCCGGCAGGAGCCAGCAACCCCGCCTCCTGCAGTGCGCGCACCCGCTTCAGGTTCACCGCGCTCCAGACACTGCTCTTGCGTCGCGGCGTGAACCGATTGACGTACGATACTTCATCGAGCGCCTTGCGGATGCCGTCGATCCAGCCGAAGCACAGCGCCTGGTCCACGGCTTCCGGATAACTCATGGCCGTCTTGCCGCTGTCCTTCCGATAAAAGCCCACCCACAGCTCACTTGTGGTAGCGTGGTTCTTTTGAAGCCATTTACGGAAAGCCGCGGCGTTGCGGAAGAACTGGACGTTGGTCGGCTCCGGCATATGCGCTCTTCAGGTTTGCGGTCCAAACGCGTACAGCTCGAGCCATGGCGCCAGCCGCCGGGGCAGCAGTTTCATGGCGCGCTTGGCGATGCGCTCCTCACGCCGTGCCCAGCCGCGCGTGTGGCTGCTGCTGATGGAGACCAGCACCTCGGCATGCTGTTGCACGATGCGGAATCCATGTTGGTCGAGCAAATGTGCGAGCGAGGATGGTGTGAAGCCGTGCCGGTACGGGAAGCTCGCCAGGTTGTTCCACGCCAGCAGCGTGCGACCCAGCGGTCCCGCGCGGCCGCGCAGGGCCGCGTAACAGGCGCCGTTCGGAACGCGCAACGCGATGAGACCGCCGGGGCGCACCAGGGTGCCGACGCGAGACAGCGCATCGTGTGGATCGGGCAGCTGATCGAAGCAGTTCCACAGCGCCACGGCGTCGAACTGACGACCGGGCGCGAATTCACCCAGCGCGCACTGCTCGACGTCCAGGGCCTGCGCGCGAGCGAAGGCATTGGCCTCGGCGTTGACGTCGATGCCCTGCGCCCGCCAGCCGGCATCGCGCGCTGCGCGCAGGAAGCCGCCCACGTAACTGCCCACTTCCAGCACCTCGCCGCGCGCGCCGGCCAATGCGGTCAGCCGTTCCACCCGTTCGCGATAGAAGGCATACTGGGCGGCGAAGAGCGAGGCGAACGCATCCTGCGACGGCGTCTCGGCCTCGTACGTCGCGACCACGTCCTCCTCACGTTCGCGCGGATTGCGAAACACCGTGCCGCAAGTCGTGCATTGCGCGACCTGCAGCGGCAGCGGCTGTGAGAAGATCACGCGATCGAAAAGCTGCGCGATCGGCGCGCCCGGCTGCAGCCGGCGCAGGTGAAACTGCCAGAGCATCTCGAGCTCGCGCTGGATTTCCTCGCGATCCGCGATGACCCGTGAGCCGCGACTGCGGCAGACCGGACACGCGGCCAGCTCGTACGTGGGCATGCTGCTGAATGAAGCCGGCCGCTAGCCCGCGACGAACAGATTCCAGAGGACTATGGCAGCCACGACCAGCAGTCCCAGCACGATGACGAACTTGGCGACCTTGAAGAAGATGCGTAGCAGGATCAACGCTATCACGATCGCAATAATCAACCCTACTTCCATTCGCTTCAGCTCCTCGCAACGGTTCGAGCGGGATTCACGCGCGCATGACGAGCCGCACGTCCTCCGGAAGCTGGTGCGGCGCGCGCGCGCGCGTCAACCAGGAGACACCGAAGAACACAAGCAATGAGAGCACGAGGGAAAGCCCCGATACGCTCACTCCGGCCGGGAACGAGAACAACCTGAAATAACTCAGGCTTTCGCAAATCAGCGTGACGCCCAGCCCCGTGCCGATCGAGGCGACGGCGCCCTCCCGCGTCGCACCTTCCCAGTTCAGCCCGATGCCGAGCGCGGGGACGAGGGTCGAGGCGAATAATCCCCAGCCGAAGATCCCGAGAAATGCAACCAGCGCGCCCGAGAACTGCGCGACCAGCGCGGCCGCGAGGGAAATGCCCAGCGTGGCAAGGCGGCCAACGCGCAGCTCGTTGGCCCATGGCCGGCCGAGTGCGTGTGGCAGATCGTGGGTGATGGCCGCCGCGCCGATGTTCATGAACGAGTTTACCGTGCTCATGATCGCAGCCGTGACTCCGGAAAAGACAAGCGCGGCCAGCACGATGGGCGTGAAGCCGAGCAGGAACGCCGGCGTTGCATCATCCGGCGTGGCCAGCGTGACTTCACCGCGTATGGCCAATGCCTTCATGACCATGCCGATCGCGAAATAGAGCAACAGCGTCACCGTCAGCGCGGCCGTCATGAGCAGGGGATACCATTTCAGCCGCTGGGGATCCTTCAGCATGTAAAACTTGTGCAGGACGTGCGGCTGCCCCAGCACGCCCACCCCGAAAACGAAGAAGAACGAGAGCGCGGCCAGCGGTGTCAGCTTGCCCCACGGTGCCAGGAACAGCGCATCAGCCGCGATGATGGTGCGCGAGATGTTGCTCAGCCCACCGCCGACGTCCAGTGCGAACAGGAATACCAGGACGGATGCGGCGGCCATCACGATGCCCTGGAAGACGTCTGTGTACACGCCGGCGAGGATCCCCCCGCTTGCCGAGTAGGCCAGCGTGATGCCGAGCCCGAGCCAGATGCTCGGGCCCAATCCGACGCCGAAGATGGCGTCGATGACCAGTCCAAGCGCGAGAATGTTGGTGGCCATGTAGCCCACAATCGCGATCAGCATCGCCACGGCCGCGAGGCCATGCGCGAGGGATGATTCGTAGCGCGCACCCACCGCCGCCGGCACGGTGATGAGACCACGCGCCTCGCCCAGCAACCGCAGTTTTTTGGCGAGTACCCACGCGGTCATGCTGTTGGTCAGACCGGCCGGCAGCACGATGAAGAGGGCGCCGAACCCGACCGAATAGAGCAAGCCCGGCCCGCCGATGAAAGCAAAGCCGGACAGTGTGGCAGCCATCGCCGCGATCGCCAGCGCGACCAGTCCGATTCCCTGGCCCGCTACGAAGAAATCACGCGCCGTTCGCGTACGGCGCGCCGCCCACACGCCGATGGCGGCTACGACCGCAAAATAGACGAGGGTGACCGTGATGATGACCGGCTGCGTGAGCGGCGGCAGCGCGCGCGCCTGCAGCAGAGCGATCATTGCGGCCCGGTCCGGCGCAGCGCCTCCAAGCGGCGGCGCAGCTCATCCAATTCGGCGTCGCTCAGCGTATTCCGGTCGAACGTGAGCGCATAGGCGAGCGGCAGAATGAGCATCGGGACCAACCCGACGATGTAGAGAATGATGGCCGCGCCGCGCGGCAAACCCAGCCACAGATGGTCGGCGGCCGGGGCGGGTGCCAGCAGGGCCGCGCAGAACCCGCCCGCCATGACCAGGAAGGTAGCGACGAAGATCCAGCGCAACGCGCCCAGCCCGCCATGCGCGCGCGCGACACCCAACACGCTGACCGCGGTCATGAGCGCGGCGGTGGCCACCGCAAAAGCAAAGCTGGCTATCCGTGGCGCCCCTCCCGGAAGGAACGCCGACGCATAGCCAGCTCCTATGACCAGCACCGCAATCAGAATGGTGAGCAACGCGAGACGTCGGGTCATGCGGTCCACAGGCTCTCGACAAAAAGAAACGGTGGGCCGCCAACCGCGACCCACCGTGTAAAGCGTCTGACTTGCGCCAGATTACATCGAGGTCGTGGTCGTGGTATCGGCCATCGTCGTGTCCATCTGCATCGTCGTGTCCATCGGAGCCGGAGCGGGAGCCGGAGCCGGAGCCATGGGGGCCGTATCCGCCGGGACCTCGCCCTCTTCCTCCGCCTGGGCGCACGCCGTCGCGGCGAGTGCCATGGCCATCATGCTGACGATTCCAAACTTACGCATTGCAAACCTTCCTCTTAAGGGAAATCCGGGATTTTGCCCTTTTAGGCATGCGAAACTTACGCCGCGGTACCTGTCAGCAAGATTACATGCGAACGTCGAGCGTCACCCGGTCGGACCAGAGGAAACCCAGCGCCCGCGGCTGGCCTTCGGCTGCCTTGCGGTAGCGCGTGCGGGATCAGGCGGCTGGGAAGGAGACGCGCACCGTCGTGCCCTTGCCTTCGGCCGAATCCACGGCGATGCGGCCGCGGTGCGCGTCCACGATCCAGCGCGCAATCGAAAGGCCGAGGCCGGCACCGCCGCGGCCGCGCGCCGGATCCGCGCGGAAAAAGCGCTCGAACACGTGCGGCAGAGCACTGGTGGGAATGCCCACGCCGGTATCCCGGATGACGACGTGGCAGGCCTTGCCGTTCCTCTCGGCCAGCGCAGTGACCTTGCCGCCGACGGGCGTGAAATTGATGGCGTTGTCCAGCAGGATCATCAACAGCTGCCGCAGCAGCGTCGGATCGCCGGTGACGGCGGCTTCCTCGAGGTTTTCGACCTCGATCTGCACGTTTTTGGTGGTCCCGAGCGCGCGGGCAGCCGTGGCGGCGTCCATCAGGACGTCATCGAGAAAGACCTTCACTTTCTGCACCGGCCATTGCCCCGCGTCGGCACGCGCCAGCAGCAGCATGTTCTCCACCAAGTTGCCGAGCCGCTCCGATTCGCCCGATACGCTGCCCAGGATCTCGTGGTACTCTTCCGGGGTGCGCTCTCGCTGCAAGGCGACGTCGGTGCGCGCGCGCAGCACCGCGATCGGCGTCTTCAGCTCGTGCGCCGCGTCGCCCATGAATCTGCGCATCTGAGTGATCGCCGACTCGATCGGCTTCACCGATTGCCGCGCCAGCGCGGCTCCGCCTATGCCCACCAGCAGCAGCGCAATGATCGCGGACGCGATGAAGCCCATGAACGTCGATGGATAGCGCCGCTCCAGGTCCTCGCGCGGCGCTTCGGCGACCGTCACGTAGGCCCGTCCCGACGTCGCAATGATCTTTTTGCCGTACAACACCCGGCGCGTGCCGTCCGCCAGGCGAATGTTGGCGCGCAGCGCATTGTTGGTCTTGAGCGTGCTGTCGAACAGCAGATTGAGGGCGTGGCGCTGCACGTACGAGGGCGCCGAGGTCGGCTGAATCGGCGTGATGAACCAGAACGGGTTGCAAGCCGGACAGCCTTTCCGTCGATTTGCGGAAAAGACATAGACCGGCCGCTCGATCGGGATGGAGTCGTTCTCGCTGAAACGAACGCCGGGCGCGCGGGTGCGCTCCAGCACCCAGCGCGTCTGGATGCCGACCGTGCGCTCGAGCGACCGGTCCATCCCGCGCTCCGTTTCGCGCGTCACGACCGCATAAATCGCCGCGCCGAAGAGCGCCATGATGACGGCGAATACTCCCACGTACCATGCCGTGAGCTTCCAGCGCAGCCGGTCGACCGAGGAATTCATACGCCGAGACGGTAGCCGGCGCCGCGAATGGTGTGGATCAGCTTGGGTTCGAAACCATCATCGATCTTCCGGCGCAGCCGCCGCACCAGCACTTCCAGCACGTTGGTGAACGGATCGTGGTTCTCATCCCACACGCGCTCCGTGATTTCCTGGCGGGTGACCACTACGCCTTCGTTTTCGGCAAGGAGCTGCAGCAGATCCCACTCCTTGGCGGTGAGCAGCACGGGCGTCCCCGCACGGCGCACCTCGCGCGCGCGCAAGTCGAGCTCGAGATCCGCCACGACCTTGCGCTCCTCCCTGATGGCCGGTTGGCGGCGTGACAGCGCGCGCACGCGCGCCAGCAGCTCGCGGAAGGCGAATGGTTTGGCCAGGTAATCATCCGCGCCCGCTTCCAGTCCGCGCACGCGGTCTTCCACCGCGCCGCGCGCGGTCAACATGAGGATGGGCGTGCTGATGCCCTTCGCGCGGATGCGCCGGCAGAGATCGAAGCCGTCTCCGCCGGGCAGCATGACATCGAGGATGAGGACGCCGTACTGGCCGAGCGCCGCGCGCCGCAGGCCCTCCGCGAAGTCGCCCGCCGCGACGACCTCGATGTGGTGCTCGCGGAATCCATCGGTCAGGATTTTGGCCAGCTCACGATCGTCTTCGACCAGCAGAATGCGCATGCGGAGAACGTCGCCCGAGCGCCTGCGGGGGTCAAGTCCGGGTTGTCGCGTTTGCGCGAGATCCTACATCAGTTCCGCGCTCCCGGCGCCGTACCCGGTGACACGACCTGCGGCGGCGCCTGGCGCGGCCCCTGGATCTCCGGCAATCGCTCGCCCCGCAGCGCGGCCTGTCCCAGGCGCGCGTAGTTGATGGCATTGGCCAGGATGCGCGCCGCTTCCTGCCCGGCGTGGAAGCCCATCGAGTTCTCCGCCTCGATGAAATCCGTCAGGAACTGCGCTTTGCGCTGGTAGCCGCGCGCCTGCTGCACGTTCGCCGATGTACTGTCCGTCTTCGCGCGCTCGCCAATGGCGCGCGTCAGCTGCAGCGTGGCATCCAGCGCGATGTTGCGCAGCTGATACGTGCGATCCTGGATGGTGTGCACCCGGCTGCGCAGCTCCTCCTCGTTCCAGCGATGACACGTCTGGCACGCCTTGTCGATGTTCAGCAGCGGGCTGCGTACGTGATGATCGCTGATCTTCATCGCGCCCGTGCGCTTGTAGGGCATGTGACAATCCGCGCAGGCGACGCCGGAACGCGCATGGATGCCCTGGTTGTACAGCTCGAACTCGGGATGCTGCGCCTTCAGCACGGGCGCGCCGCTGATCTTGTGCGTCCAGTCCTTGTGACCGTTCTCCTCGTAATAGGCGAGGATGCTGTCCGCGGTGAGCCCCTTGGCCCAGGGATAGGTCAGCCGCTTCTGCGGACCCTGGAAGTAATACTCGACATGACACTGGCCGCACACGTACGTGCGCATCTCCTGGCGCGTCGCATCACGGTTGACGTCGTAGTTCGCGACACCCTGCGAAGCCTTCAGCGCGCGTATCCCTTCCATGAAACCGGGACGCGTCACGCGCAGCTGCATGGACTCGGAATCGTGGCAATCGATGCAGCTCACCGGATGCGTGATGCCGCCGCGCTGCCGGGCTTCCGCATAGGGCAGCGGATTGAGCGCTTCGAAGCCCTTGATCAGGTCGCCGTTACCCGCTCGCTTGTAGGCGACGTACATGCTGCCGTGGCAGTGCAGACAGGTGCCCGGCTGCGCGCCCGCCTGCTGCCGCTCCGTGAAGATCTGGTCGTCCAGCATGTACGCGTGGCCGCGCTCTTCGCGGAAATCCTTCGCGAACGCATAGCCCGACCAGAACTCGACGAGGCGCGGAATGGAAAAGCTCGGCATGTCGGCTTGCCCTTGCGCGGCGGCGAAGCGCCGGCCCTTTTCGACAATTCGTTCGGAAGTAAAACCCGCACTGAAACCCATCGGTTCCAGGCCGTCCTGGCGGCTATACCGGGCCCGTATCAATGATTCCTACTGAGTGGGGCGCTTGATGGTTCCAGCCGAACACGAAATCACCGCAATTCGCTGCTCTTCTTGTGCTTAAATTCTTGAGAGGTCCGATGCGACATTTCTTGTTCGGTTTGGGGATGCTGATCGCCGCTGCTTCAATCGCCACGGGCAATGCCGTTCGGGCCGACGGCATGGTGACGACGATGAACTTCGCAGTGACGCGCAATGGCCAGCAGATCGGCAGAACG
>CBJLQC010000063.1:0-9093 GCA_966424955.1 uncultured bacterium
GGACGCAACAGATCATCGCCTATGAAACCGGCGTCCCGAATACCGTGGATCCGTGAACCAGATGCGTCCGCTCTCATCGATCGTCAGGTCGTTCGGCGAATTGAAGGGCCGGCCGTTGAAATTCAAGGCGAGTGCAGTCGCTCGCCCGCTGGTCATGTCCGTACGCGTGATGCGGCGGCCACCGCCGTTCGCCCCCTCGGCCGCGACCAGCCGGCCCGCCGCGTCGAACTCCAGCCCGTTCGACTGCCCGCTCGGCGAACGGAAGATCGTCGACTTCCCGCTTTTCGGATCGTAGCGCCAGATGTGGCCGAGCTGCATGCCCGTGGTCGCCGGGTTCGTGATGTCGCTGAAGTAGATGCTGCCATCGGGCGCAGCGGCCGGTCCCTCGAGGAATGCGCCGCCGTCGAAAACTTTTTCAACTTTCGCTCCGG
This sequence comes from uncultured bacterium, assembly GCA_966424955.1. Taxonomy (GTDB): domain Bacteria; phylum Gemmatimonadota; class Gemmatimonadetes; order Longimicrobiales; family RSA9; genus CBJLQC01. Next base: position 432 of record CBJLQC010000063.1, read on the forward strand.
CGGGAATCACCTGCGCCGGGAGCTGCGGGCAGAAAACAATCATGAAGCTGCCGAGAAGCAGCGTGCGCATACGACCTCCTTTGGTCGCGCAGGTACCTCGCCAATGTATAGCCCATGAGAAAGCCCCGCAGCGCACGCGCGCCGCGGGGCCACTTCTCGACGGGGATTACGCTATGGCGCGGCGACCGTGCGTGCGCCGTCCGTGGCCAGCAGCAGGCAGGCGGCGCTGCGCGGATCATCGCACAGGGCGCGGGCATGCTCGAGATGATGGTCGACATCCTGGGCCGGCAGGCTGAGGAATGACTCAGTAGCGACGATGCTCTCGATGGCGCCCCCGCTGCCCTGGAGCGCCCATGTCATGCGCGAACCATCCGCGCGCTTGGTCAGGGCCGCATCCGGCCATCGGTCGGTAATCCACTGCTCCACGCGCCGCACGTTTTGTGGGTCCATGTCGAATACGAGATCGGGATCGGTCATTAATAGCCTCCAGTCTGGGGGGGGGTTCGGAGCCGTCAATTCGGAAGTCGCATGCGCTGCGTCAGCGCCGCGAATCGCGCATCCGAACGTAAACTTTTCCAGCGAAAGTCCCGGTTCAGCCACACCAGCCAGTGCGTACGTTCCTGCTCGGCGCGATCCAGCCACGCAAACGCACTGTCGCGCTGTCCAATCGAAGCATGAACCAGCGCGTAGCCATACGCGGTGACGTACTCGGTGCGCGCGAGGCTATCCATCTTCAACAGGATCGCGCGCGCATCGGCGTTGCGGTTCTGCATTCCGTAAACGTTGCCGATACCGGCAATCGTGGGTATCCACGTGCGCAACGGCCCGACCGCATCGAACTCCTTCAATGCATTCTCGTAATCACCATTATACTGATGGATCCGTCCGAGGTAGAAATGTCCCAGCGCGAACGTCGAGTCGTCGCGCAGTGCCAAGCGCAACAGGCGCTCCGCCTCCTCGTTGCGGCCGCTGTAATGCAGCACCCACGCCGAGGTTCCGGTAATGGCGACGGACAGTGGCTCCAGATCCTGGGCGCGCCGCCCTTCGGCGATGGCCTCACCGAACCGACCCATGGCGGCGAGGTACAGGCCGTACCACTCGTGGGCCGTCGCGTACTTCGGGTCACGCCGCACCGCCAACTGAAAATTGCGCTCAGCCGCCGGCCAGTCCCAGTCGTAATACATATTCACGAACGCGAGGGTCGCATGCGGCTCGGCCAGCGTCGAATCCAACTCGAGCGCACGCTGCGCCGCCGCCCGCGCTTTTGGAAACGCGTCATCCGGCCGAATCAGGCTGCCATACCCGAGCTGCACGTAGGACGCGCCCATCCCCGAGTACGCCTGGGCGAAGGTCGGCTCCGCATCCAGCGCGCGCTGGTAATACGTGATCGACTTGAGCAGTGCATCACGATTACGCCGGCGCCACCACTGCCGGCCTCGCGTGTAGGCGTCCAACGCCACGGTATCCGTAATCGCTGCCTTCGCGAATACCACCTGCTGGCCTTTTGCCGCGACTCCGGCACCATCCGCTTGCGGCTTCGAGCCGGCCAGCACGAGCACATACCCCGTCAGGGCGAGTACGCCAGTGACACCGGCAATCGCGAGAATCGCGCGACGCCGGCGTGCTTCGGCCGAAATCTGCACCGCGGTGGATCGGGATACATCGATCGCAGGCGCCTGGCCTTCCGGTGCCGCGCGCGCGGATAGCGGGGCGACCCGGTCGCGCACCTCCTCCATGAGCTGTTGCGTTTCCGGCGACGGAGCCACCCCGTACTCACGGTGCAGCTCGTCGGCAAATTGCTGGTAGGTGCGCACGGCGCCCGCTCGATCGCCGATCTGATCCAGCAGCACGATGGTTCTGCGTAGCTCGCCTTCATCGTAGGGCGACAGCGCGGCGGCCCGGCTGGCCCAGCCGCGCGCACGCGCGTGGTCATTCACCGCCGCCGCCGCATTCGCGAGCTGCCAGGCGGCGTCGCGGGCCATCACGCGGAAACGTGCCCGCTCGGTTTCCAGCCACTGGTCCAGCTCCGGCGATGCGTCGGAGACGTAGAGGCCCTCCAGGAAATCACCGCGATAGAGCTCCATGGCATCTTCGAACCGCTCTGCCCGATATGCCGTCTCGAAACGATGCGCATCCAGCCCCAGTCGGTCGGCATCGATGCCGACGTCGTCCCCATTGGTGACCACTACCGCGCTGTCGAGCGCGCGCCGCAGATAGCTCAGCGCCTGGCGCAGTGCCCCGCGGGCGTGCTGATCGTCGAGGTCCGGCCAGAAGTAGCTCACCACGACGTCACGCCGTTTCGCCCGGTACGCCCCACTTGCGAGATACGCGAGGAGCGCGACGCGCTTGGGCTGCGCCTGGACCTCGAGCAACTCACGGCCGCGCGCATCGCGCAGCTGGACTGCGCCCAGTGTCAGGAACTCGAACTCGGATTGCGAAGTCACGCGTGGATCACGGCTGCGTCACCGCAGCGGATTAGGTAAGGGGGGCCGAGGATGTCGAGACCCTCGCCTCCCGAGTTTAGGCTACCCTGCCTGCCGGAGCAATCATCATTTATGTGAGGTGCTTTATGAAGTGTTCACTCGTCCCGTTTTTCGTCATGGTCTTGCTCGCGGCTTGCACCAACGACGGTGTTTCGCCAACTGGCAGCGAAATCAGTCGCCTGGCCAATGTCGAGCGTTCGGTTGCTTGGGGACCGGAGACGCCGCATTTCAATCTCCAGGTAGTGCTGCGCGGTAATGGCTTTGGTTTGGTGAAATTCCGTCAGCCGAACGATGACCAATTCACTGTTTATCTTGATGTCTGGGTTCGTGACCTCAGCCCGAACACGAGTTACACACTTCAGCGGGCCGTCGATACTGTGTTGGATGGGCAGTGCGTAAGCTCGGCCTGGCTGAGCCTTGGGCATGGACTCAGCCCACAATCCGTCGTCACGGACGAAACCGGTACGGGAGGAGCGAATCTGTTTCGCAGCGTTCCGTCCTCGCCCGGTCAGACTTTCGATATCCACTTTCGTGTGATCGAAGATGCGAGCGGCGCGGTGGTCCTCCAGAGCGACTGTTACCAGTACACAATCAGCATCTGAAGGCAAGACCCCCTGCTCACGCGTGGACAGTGAGTTTTGCGGTGACGCTTGGACGCGCCGACCGAAGCCGGAGGTGGATGGTGTAAGCGGATTTCGCGAGCGTCGTGATTTACGGGATTGATGGGCTTATCCATATAGTGCGTAAATCACGAGGCCCCCGATCCATACGTGAGCCGCCGCAGCCGCTCCCGAGACTAGTCCGGCGCGGCAGCCTTCGATGAATATGCCGGACAGCGCGGTCGCGATGATCGACTGCGCTATTCGGAGGGGGCTGCTCTATGGGTGGCGAACATCGCGGCAAGGTGGACCAGCGTTTCGGAGGTCAGCTCGAGCCCGCGTCGTGAATTGAACTCGAGCTTGCTGTGAAACTCGTGCCCTCCCGTGTAGATGTTCGGGCAGGGCAGCCCTCGAAACGTCAATTTCGATCCATCGGTGCCACCACGAATTGGTTTGGTGTGTGGTTCGATGCCGGCGCGCCGGGCAGCCTCGAACGCATACTCCGTCAACCGCGGATGATGTTTCAGCACCTCGCGCATGTTGAGGTATTGCTGCTTCACATCGACGCTGACCGTCAGTCCAGGCCAATCGCGCGTGGTCTCATCGGCGAGCCTGCGCACCAGCTGCTCCTTCTGCTCGAGCCCGTCCATACTGAAGTCGCGCAGGATTACCTTCAGGCTCGAGGTTTCCACATCCACCGTGCCGCCATACGGGTGGATGAACCCGGTACGATCCTCGGTCGTTTCCGGCTGCATGTCGGCCGGCAGTCTGGTCACGAAGTCTGCCATGGCGCGAAGCGCGTTGACCATCACGCCTTTCGCGGTGCCCGGATGCGCGCTCTTGCCGCGAAATACCAGTGTCGCCAGCCGGGCACTGAACGTTTCGTCGTTGATTTCGCCCAGCCCTTCGCCATCAACGGTGTAGGCGACCTCGGCGCCGAAGCGAGCGATGTCGAATGTATCGATCCCGCTGCCGATCTCTTCATCCGGCGTGAACGCCACCGCGATGCGGCCGTGCTTGATCTGCGGATTGCGCGCGAGCATGTCCAGCATCGTCATGATGGCCGCCACACCGGCCTTGTCATCCGATCCGAGTAGCGTGGTTCCGTCCGTCGTGATGATGTCATCCCCGATCATGGTCTTTAGCACAGGGTGCTGGTCCACGCGGATGACCTGCGAGGGATCACCCGGCAGCGTGATGTCACCGCCGCGGTAGTCGCGATGGATGACCGGATTGACATGGGCGCCGCTCACGGCGGGTGAGGTATCGACGTGGGCGAGAAAACCGACGACCGGCGTGGCCGGGTCGGCACCATTGGCCGGCAGGCCGGCGTAAACCGCGCAGTGCTCGCTCACGAAAACGTCCTGGGCGCCCAGCGCGCGCAGCTCGTCCGCGAGCATTCGCACGAGCGTCCACTGTCCCTCGGTGCTGGGCGTGGTGGCCGCCCCTTCGCGGGATTGCGTGTCGATGCGCACGTAACGGAGAAACCGATCGACCACGCTCTCCGCGGGCGCTGCCAGTTGCTCGTGTGTCATGACCCTGACTTATTGAACGAGACCCAGGGCAACCAGCAGCGGAATGACCACCGCTACGATCGCCTCTCCAGCGATGAGCCCCGATGCCAGTGGAATCATGTACAGCTCGTTGGAGGCGGGATGGCGACGTCGCCAGATCAGATCGAGGATGCCGCCCAGGAACATCACGAATACCACGGCAAAGGGAACCAGCATGCCGATGCCCAATCCCGTTGATGACGGCATCCACCTCACTTTTCGATTCTCCAGCACGGCGAGCAGCACACCGATCACGCACGCGATCGCGAGTGCCGTCATGGCGCCTCGCGGCAAGGCACTGGCCCCTCGCGAAAGGATCTCCGCGAAACCTGCCCACTTGCGCGAAATGGGCGAGCTGAGGCCCGCATCACTGCCCACTATGCCGTACGTATTGCGCAGGAGAGGATACATGTAGGACACCGCCAGCGCGCCGACCGGCGTGGCGAGCAATTGCATGACCGCCTGCTTGCGCGGCGACGCATTCATCATGTAACCCGCACGATAGCTCTGCGTGATGGCTTCGGATTCCGCCGCCACCGTGCCGGTGGTGCCGCTGGATACCATGTTGGCCAGGATGTGGCCGGGCGCCAGCATGCCAAAGATACCCTGCATCATGTTCGAGAGAGCGCTGATGGGTCCCCAGTTGGTTTCGCCCAGCACGCGCAGTCCGACCAGCATGAGCGGCACCGAAAGCAGGATCGCCACCGTGGTCATCCAGACGGGGACGCCCAGGCTCAGCCTCTGCACGACGATGAGAGCAACTCCGCTGATGATCGAACCGATGATCACCCAGCGCAGCGGGAACGTATCCGGATCGACGTTGGCGCCGCGCAGATGACTGAACGTGCGCTTGAGCACGTTCCAACGCAGGAAAAGCTGCGCCAGCCCGGATGCAACCAGCAGCCCCGTGGCCGGCCACATCACCCAGAACAGCACATCGTTTCGCACGAAGCCGGGATTGATTACGCCGAACTGCAGCAGCAGGTACGGCGCAACGACCCATGACAGCGTCGCACCAATGAACATACTCAGGTCGACACGGAATCCGATCAGCATCCCGGAACCGAGCGAGAGCAGGCTCCAGTTGATACCCACGCCGGTGGTGAGCATGACGGCCGTACCTACACCCAGGACGGACGGAAACCAGTTGAGCACGCGCGCATCCTCGGTCATGAGCATGAGCGCCATGGATGCGATGGCTCCCAGAGCGAGCGCGCGTGCGGCGAGACGCGCACTGCTGTCGCCGCCGTCGAGCACGATGATCGTTTCACCCGCGGCCATGCCATCCGGGAAGCGCAATTGCTCGTCGACGATGAAGTGCTGACGCAGCGGTACCGCGAGCAGCACGCCCAGGATGCCGGCCGTGGTCAGCCAGAGAAACGACTGCATGGGCGTGAGGGTGAGCTGAAAATCCACGTTGGGACTCGCGGCCAGCATGTCGAAGGCAGCGAGCAGCACACACATGAATGCGGTCTGCGCGCCCGCATTCCCCGCGGTGGCTACGATATTGTTCTCCCAGCGCGTGAAATCCTTGAACGCAAGACCGAGCGCGAGGTAGCCAAAGAAAGCCGCGACAACCGAGACGTTGGGGCCGAAGCCCAGCTTCAGCACAATGTAGGGATACGACGCGCCCATGATCGCAGCCACGACGAACCCGGTCAGGACCGCCCGCAAAGAAAACTCCTTTGCACCGGGCGGCTTGGGACGGTATCCGTGCGTTACGCCGGGGGGAGGAGCATCGGTCACAGTGCTCATGGTTCGACCTTTTCTCGGATCAGGAAGTACGCAATGTGTGGGTCGCCGCGGAGAATCGAAAGAACGGGCGGCCAGAGACGGGCGCCCGGTCGAGCAGGACGCAGCAGGACCGTCGGTGCATGCCGGTTGCCTCACCGAGTGTGGCTAATGACTGCCTCCGAGTGCCTACCGTCGTTGGTCCGTTGCGCGCGCGGTTGTCAACTCGTCATGCACGATCCTGCCACCGATCACCGTCAACACACTCGTGGTTGCCGGCAACTGGGGGGCCGGCACCGTGAATATGTCCTGTGACAAAACGACCAGGTCGGCCAGCATTCCGCTCGCCAGCGCCCCCTTCTCGGCTTCTGCCCCTTCCGCGTAGGCCGCTCCGCGCGTATACGCCGTTACCGCCTGCTCCCGCGTCAGCGCCTCACCTGGATGGTTCGGGTGTGTCGTGGCAAACATGATGTTGAGGAACGGGCTCATGGCCGTACCGACGGCATCCGCGCCCAATGCGATGGGAATTCCAGTCGTCACGAGCGTGCGCAGCGGCTGAAAACCGGCGATCGTCGCGGAGTCATACGTGACACCCAGCAACCCGGGCAGCGCGAAGTGGGTGGGGTTCTGCACGACGATCACGCCCAGTGCCCTGGCCCGGGCGTGCAGGTCGGGCAGCAGGGCGTCGCCGTGTTCGATCCGCACACGCTCGGCCCGCCACACCGCCGCACCACCCTTGTTTTCCATGGCCTCGAAGATCACCGCCAATGTGCTGTCGCCGCCGGCATGCAGGAGCACCTGCTGTCCGGCCGCGCGCGCCTCCAGCAGGATCGTGCGAATGGTATCCGCCGGGAAATTCAACGCGCCGAAATGGCCGGGGCGATTACGATAGGCGGTGCGGTGAGCCGCGCCGCCTTCAATCGGGCTGCCGTCCAGGATCCATTTCACGCCCGAGGTGGTTATGCTTCCGCCTGCGGCGTTCCGCGCAATCGGCGGCAACGCCAGCGCAGCCTTCCACTCATCGAGATGGCGGCCGGCGGGTGAAGTCAGCGGGAGGGGAATGATGCGCACCCGCAGCGGCAGCTCGGCGACCCGGAACGTCCGCATCAGCCGCGCCGGTTCGAGCACATGGTTGAAGGTTTGTATCGAGGTGATGCCCATACGGAGCCAGTCGCGGCCCTGCGACGTCAACGTGCGGACCAGCGTGCTGTCCGCGTCGAGCGAGCAAAGACGACGGCTCGCCGAAAAGATCGCGTACTCGCGGAGTGAGCCGGTGAGACGCGTGGAACCCGGCTCGCGCTCGTAGCTGCCACCGACCGGATCCGGTTCGGTATCGCTGATGCCCAGCACACGCAGGGCGGCGGTGTTGTATACGACGCCGTGACCGCCGACCATGAACAACGCGACCGGATGTCGCGGCGCGATCCGGTCGAGGGCCGCTCGTCGAGCGCTATGGTCATCGATCACGGTGCTGCCCACCACTGCGCCGAGCCACGTCCCGGGCGCCGTGCGGGACACGGCTGCGCGCAGCGAGTCCGCCACCACGGAAAACGGCGGATCCGGCATTGGTTCATGGGCACTCATGAACGGTACGACGAAGCTGTTCGCGCATCCGATGTGTGCGTGAGCGTCATTGAACCCGGGCACGATGACGCGACCTCCGACATCCACGCGTCGGGTCGCAGGACCTGCGAGCCGGGCGATCTCGGCGTTCGTGCCCACGGCGATGATGCGATCGTCGCGCAGCGCTACTGCTTCGGCCCACGCTCGCGCACTGTCCGCCGTGAACACCTTGCCTCCGACCAGGATCAGCGTTGGCGGACGTAGGTCAGGCTGCTGTGCGTTGAGAGAAGCAGCTGTGATCGTGAGCAGGATACAGCCGGCGAGAAGTCGACGAGTCCACATGTGGGCCTCCACCTGAAGCCGCCTCAATGATAAGACTGCCGGCACGAAAGCGCCGATAACGACAATCAATAGCTGCTCCCGGACGACCGAACCCACTTGCCGGGCGAGGCCTGCCGGGCCATAGATTTGAATTCCTCGCGCACTCTTCGTCTTCAGTGCGCCTGCCGCATTACGTGCCTTCGCCTTGGAGGTCCCATGCGCCCGCGAACCTCGCGCCTCAACCCCCTGCTCGCGCCCTTCTTTGCTTTGATGGTTTTGCCACTGGCCGCGATCGGACAGCAAACCGAGTCACGGCTGACCCTGCACGATGTATATGTCTTCGATGTAGGCCGAGCACGCTTCTCCGAGCGGACCGACGAGCGCACCTCGGCCAGCTCGGTGGCGAGCTCGG
>CBJLQC010000064.1:0-9074 GCA_966424955.1 uncultured bacterium
GAGATCAGCGACGTGCTGCGCGCGGAGTGGGGATTGTACCAGGCCTGATACGTCGGGATCGGCCTAAGGGCCCGGGCCCGGGCGCGGTTTTCGGGAGTGGGCTCGGGCTGGGAATCGGGATCGGGGGCGCAGCAACATTGCACATCCCATGAGCGCTTTTCGTATGTGCCATCGTGTGCGACAAAACGAGGGCAGCGTAGAAGCGAAACTATCGATCCCCATCCCGAGCACGAGCCCGGTCCCGAGAACCGCGCCTGAGCCCGGGCCCGTAGCCCGATCCCGAGTTACGCTCTCGCACCTCCCGAATGATTCCGCTATTTTCCGCGTGTTATGCCCACCTATGAGTATCAGTGCCAGAAGGGCCACGAGTTCGAGGTGTTCCAGCGGATGAGCGAGCCGCCCGTGGAGAAGTGCATCCACTGCGGTGCCCCGGCCGAGCGCAAGTTGAGCGCGGGCGGTGGACTGCTCTTCAAGGGCTCGGGGTTCTACATCACGGACTACCGCAGCGACACGTACAAGAAGGCCGCTGAAGCAGAGAAGGGCGGCAGCAGCCCGAAGAGTGACGCGAGCAGCAAGAAGCCTGATACCGGCAAATCGAAACCGGGCTCCGAGTGATGCCCGCTGAGTCCGTCACACAACAGCTCGAACGGATCATCGAAACGCTGGGGCTAGGCGGTGTTGTGAGCGTTCAGCTGGAGCGACCGCGCAATCCCGAACACGGTGACCTGTCCACCAACCTGGCGCTGGTCCTGGCGAAGCGTGTCGGCCAGAAGCCGCAGGTCCTCGCGCACGACATCATCAAGCAGTTGGATTTGCCGGCGGCTGGTCTGCGCGCGGCCGAGATCGCGGGACCAGGCTTCATCAATTTCCGCTTCGCGCAGGGCAGCCTGCACGATCAACTGCTGGCCGTCCTGCGTGCCGATACCGATTACGGCCGCAGCCGCGCCGAGCACGCGCAGCGCATACAGGTCGAGTTCGTGTCCGCCAATCCGACGGGACCGCTGCATGTTGCGCATGGCCGCGGCGCAGCGCTCGGTGATGGCATTGCGCGCTTGCTCGAATGGACGGGGCATGCCGTGCAGCGCGAGTTCTATGTGAACGACGCGGGCGTCCAGATGAACCTGCTGGGCGCATCCCTGGAGGCGCGCTGGCGCGAGGTGCGGGGCGAACCAGCGGCCGTGCCGGAGGGCGGCTATCACGGCGCGTACATCCGGGAGCTGGCCGAGCGCGCCAACACGAAGCTGGGCGAGCAGCTGCAAGGGTTGTCGCAGGAAGAGCGCATCTCGTTCCTGCGGGTGTGGGGCTCGCGCATGCTACGCGCGCAGCAGGAGGCGGACCTGCAGGAGTTCCGCGTACAGTTCGACGAATTCTATTCCGAGACGTCGCTGTACGAGGAAGGCAAGGTCGAAACGACGTTGCAGGCGCTGCGCGAACGCGGGCACACGTACGAATCGGAAGGCGCGACCTGGCTGCGGACCACGCAATTCGGTGACGACAAGGATCGCGTGCTGGTCAAGAGCGACGGCTCGTTCACCTACTTCCTGCCGGACCTCGCCTACCACCGCGACAAAGCGCAGCGCGGCTTCACGCGGGTGATCGACATTTGGGGCGCGGACCATCACGGCTACGTGCCACGCATGCAGGCCGGGCTGGCGGCACTCGGCTACGGCGACCTGTTCAACGCCGAAATCGTGCAGATGGTCCGCATCATGCGCGCCGGCAGCGAAATGAAGATGAGCAAGCGCTCGGGCGAATTCGTCACGCTGCGCGATCTCTTCGAAGAAACCGGTGTCGACGTGGCGCGCTACTTCTTTCTGATGCGCCGCAGCGATGCGCAGATGCTGTTCGACCTCGACCTGGCGCTCGACCACTCGGAAAAGAACCCGGTCTTCAAGGTGCAGTACGCGCATGCGCGCATGCACAGCATCTTCCGTAAGGCCGGCCGCCCGCCGAACGGCGCACGCCGGTCGGCCGAGGAGCTCGCGGGATTGCAGCACGCGAGCGAGATCGAGCTGATCAAGCAATTGAGCCTCTTCCCGGAAGTCGTGGCACGTGCGGCCGAAGCGCGCGCGCCGCACATTGTCTGTGAGTACCTGGAGAGCACGGCCGGTATGGTCAACTCCTGGTACCATGCGGGGAACCCGAGCCGGAACCCGCAGCTGGCGGTACTGGTGGCGGATCCGGCGCTGCGCGAAGCTCGTCTCGCGCTGGCCGACGCGATTCGCATGGTACTGCGGAACGGCCTCACGTTATTGGGTCTGAGTGCGCCGGAGCGCATGGAACGCGAAATCGAGGAGTCGGAATGAGTTTGCTGGTGGTCGGCAGCGTGGCGCTGGACAGCGTGGAAACGCCGTTCGGCGCGGCCCATGATGTGCTCGGTGGTTCTGCCAACTTCTTCGCGGCGGCCGCTTCGCTTTTTTGCAACGTGCAGATGGTCGGCGTGGTCGGATCGGACTATCCGCTGTCCGCGCTCCATTTCCTGGCCGAGCGCGGCGTCGATCTCTCGGGTGTCGAGCAGGTGCCCGGCGAAAGCTTCCGCTGGTCCGGCGTATACAACTTCGATCTGAACACCCGCGAAACCACGGAAACGCGTCTCGGTGTGTTCGCCGACTTCAAGCCGAACATTCCGGAGTCCTTCCGGGACGCCGAATGGGTTTTCCTGGGCAACATCCATCCCGACCTGCAGCACGATGTGCTGGACCAGGTACGCCATCCGCGGCTGGTCGGCATGGACACCATGAACTTCTGGATCAACAACCCCGCGACGCGCGATTCGCTGGTGGGGCTGCTCGAGCGCGTCGATGTACTCATGGTGAACGATACGGAAGCGCGCGAGCTGAGCGGCGACCACAATTTGCTGCGCGCAGCGCGCTGGATCCACGAGCGCGGCCCATCGCTGGTCGTGGTGAAGAAAGGCGAGCACGGCGCCATCCTCTACTGCCGTGATTTCATCTTTTTCGCGCCCGGCTATCCGCTCGAGGAAGTGTTCGATCCGACCGGCGCCGGCGATGCCTTTGCGGGCGGCTTCATGGGCTACCTGGCGCGCGCGGGTGAAATCACACCGGAGGATCTGCGGCGGGCCGTCATTCATGGCTCGGCGCTCGGCTCTTTTGCCGTCGAGAAGTTCAGCGTGGACCGGCTGCGCGACCTGACCGCGGGCGATGTGCTGGAGCGGGTGCGCGCCTTCCGCAATCTCACGGCCTTCGATCACCTCGCCTACGTGCCCGTACCCGCGAGCTGACGTTGAGCGACCTCGGCAGGCCCGCGCGACGCCCGGAGGCGGCGCTCCCCGACTCGCCGGAAGCGAGATCGATCACTTATCGGGATGCGGGCGTCGATCGGGACGCGGCACGCGACGCCAAATTCCGCATCCTCGATCTCATCAGGAGCACCACGACCGGAAATGTGGTCGCCAATCCGGGCGGCTTTGGTGGCCTGTGCCGCATCCCGGAAGGACTGCGCGAGCCGTTGCTGGTAGCCAGCGCGGATGGCGTGGGCACGAAGCTCAAAGTCGCCATGATGAGCGGGCGGCATGATACCGTAGGCCACGACCTGGTCAACCACTGCGTCAACGATATCCTGGTCGAAGGCGCCCGGCCGCTGTTCTTCCTCGATTACGTGGGCATGGGCGCACTGGAGCCGGGCGTGGTCGAGCAGATCGTGGCGGGGGTGGCCGCCGGGTGCCTGGAGAATGGCTGCGCGCTGAGCGGTGGGGAAACTGCTGAACTGCCCGATTTCTACGCTCCCGGTGAATACGATCTGGCCGGCTTCATCGTGGGCGTCGTCGAGGCCGGCAAGCGCATCGGCAAGCATCGCGTGGAGCAGGGCGACGCTTTGCTCGGGATAGCATCCGACGGCTTTCATACCAACGGGTATTCGCTGGTGCGCAAGATCGTCTTCGATGCGCTCGGCCTGCAGATTGGGGATCACTATCCGGGTACCAATGACAGCTTGGCGAACGTGCTGCTCCGCGTGCACCGCAGCTATCTGGCGGCACTCGAGCCGCTGCTGGCCGCGGAACGGATTCACGCGCTCGCACATATCACGGGTGGCGGCATTCCCGAGAACCTGGACCGCGTGATGCCGGACGGCCTGTCCGCGCACGTGCGGCGTGACGCCTGGGAAGTCCCGGTCGAGTTCAGCGCGCTGGTCGAAGCGGGCGGCGTGCCGCTCGAAGATGCGGAACGCACGTTCAACATGGGGATCGGCATGGTCGCTATCGTTGCGCCGCATGAGGCGGAGCCGGTGGCCGATGCATTGCGTGCTGCTGGGGAACGTGTCTGGGCGATCGGCACGGTCGAAACGGGTGAGGAACCGGTGGTGATGATATGAAGCGGATTCTGCTGCTCGCGGTTTTTGGGTTCGCGCTGGTGACGCCGGCCGTTGCGCAAAACGATTTGCAGGAGCGCTGTCCGGCCGGCAACAGCTTCTGCCTGCGCATGGGCGAAGCGGCCGAGCTGGCGCAGGTGCGGACCGGCATCGGGCTGGCCGGCGGCAATCCGGTGGCGGGGGCCAGCAGCACGCTGGGCATGCGCCTGGGTGCCATACCGCGCGTCACCATTGCCGGCCGCATGACCGGTGTGCAGCTGAACGTCCCCAACACGACGGCGGCGAATGCGAGCAATGACCTCGGCAATTTTCCGCGCAGCCTCAATGTCGATGCCGCCGTCGGCGTTTACAGCGGCTTGTCGCTGCTGCCCACGGTAGGCGGGTTCGGATCGATCGACCTGGTCGCGAGCTACGGCAGCCTGGGACTGCCCGACGAGTTCGTCCAGGGAAGCATTCAGAGCTGGGCGGTGGGCGTCCGTCTCGGGATTCTGCGCGAATCGTTCACCGCGCCCGGGGTGTCGATCACCGGCATGTATCGCAACATCGATGACGTGCAACTGGGCAGCACGCTGGGTCCAGCCGACGGACCGGGCACTTTCTTTCGTCTGTCGGACACGAAGCTCTGGAGCGCGCGCGCGACGGTCGGCAAACGGATCCTCATGCTGGGCGCCACCGCGGGCATCGGCTGGGACCGTTTCAAGAGCAACGCGGAGGCGCAGGACGCGGGCAATTTCGATGTTACGGCCGATGACTTCAGCAACAGCCGCACGACGATTTTCGGAAACCTGTCCTGGACGATGCTCATCCTGAACATCGTCGGCGAAGGTGGCGTGCAGAAGGGCGGTCCGGATGACACGCTCTACGGCAGCCTCGCCATTCGCCTGGCTCTCTAGCCCCTGCGTCCGGCATGGCTCGCGATACCCGGTCCGATGCCGACATCGGCTACCTGCACGCGGCCATCCGGCACGCTGAAGCAGGGTGGGGACGGGTACAACCGAATCCGCTGGTGGGCGCGGTCGTGGTCAGGGACAACCAGATCATTGCCGATGGATCCCATCGCGAATACGGCGGGCCGCACGCCGAAGTCGAAGCGCTGCGCGCGGCCGGCGAGGCAGCCCGCGGCGCTACGCTCTACGTCAGCCTCGAGCCATGCTGTCACCACGGGAAAACGCCGCCCTGCACCGACGCCATTATCGCGGCCGGCATAACGCGCGTGGTCTACGGCGCGCCCGATCCGAACCCGCTGGCCGGCGGCGGGGCGGATGTGCTGCGGGCGGCGGGCATCGAAGTGAGAGGCGGCGTGCATGCCGAGCACGTGCGCAGGCAGAATGCGATGTTCTTCAAGCTGCACGAGCGTGGCGGCTGTTTCGTGGCGCTCAAGCTGGCCATGTCCCTCGATGCGCGGCTGACGCGGGCGCCCGGCGTGCGCGAGCGCGTAACGGACGACGTCGCCGAAAGAGAAGTGCACAGGCTGCGTTCCGGCTTCGACGGCATCATGGTCGGCGCCCATACGGCCCGTATCGACGATCCGCTGCTCACGGTTCGTCACGCGCCGCCCGCGATCAGGCCGCCCGTGCGCATCGTGATCGATACGCATGCCTCCCTGGCTCCCGATAGCGCCCTGGTGCGCAGCCTGGACGAAGCGCCGCTCGTCGTCATCTGCGGCGAAGCGGCGGACACCACGGCACTCACGCGTGCCGGCGTCGGGATCATCACGGTGCCCACGCAGGACGATCGGGTCGACCTGGGACAGGCCATCCACGAGCTGGCGGCGGCCGGGGTCTACAGCATTTTGTGCGAGGGGGGCGCCACGCTCGGGGCCGCGCTACTGGCTGAGGACCGCGTGGACCGGATTTACACCTTCCTGGCGCCCGCGCTGTTCGGAACCGGTGGAACCCCGGCTTTTCCGCTGCAAACGGGCACTTCCGTACCTCGTTTCAGCATTTTCCGAATTGCGCGCCACGGTGAAGATGCGCTACTTATCCTTGACCGATGTTTACCGGCCTGATCGAGGAAGTAGGACGCCTGGCCGCCGTTGAGCCCACCGAGCGTGGCTTGCGTCTGACCATTCACGCCGAGCGAGTCCTCGAGGGGATGCAGCCCGGCGATTCCATCAGCGTGGATGGGGTCTGCCAGACCGTAGTCGCCTGCACCGGGCGCACCTTCTCCGTCGAGGCCATGGCGCCCACCCTCGCCCGCACGACTTTCGGCAGCCTCCGTCCCCCGCAGCGCGTCAACCTGGAGCGCGCCATGACCCTGGCCAGCCGGCTGGGCGGTCATTTGGTACAAGGCCACGTGGACGGGGTAGGAACCGTGCAGGCGGTGCAGCGCGCGGGTGAGCACGTACTCATCGATATCGAAATGCCGGAATATGTCGCCGACGTTACGGTGCTGCACGGCTCCATCGCGGTCAACGGCGTGAGCATGACCGTGAACGAGCTGCCGGACGCGGACGCGCTGCAGATCGCCGTGATCCCGCATACCTGGGAGCACACCAACCTCGGCGACCTGCAGCCGGGCAGTACGGTGAATCTGGAAGGCGACATGATCGGGAAGTTTGTTGTCGAGTTTCTGAAACGACGGGGGATGCATGCCGTTTGATCGCGTAGATGCCGCCATCGAAGACATTCGCCAGGGCAAGCTGGTCATCGTCGCGGATGATGAGGACCGCGAGAATGAAGGCGATCTGGTGGGCGCGGCCGCGCACGTCTCTCCGGAGATGATCAACTTCATGGCGGTGCATGGACGCGGGCTGATTTGCGTGCCGGTCACGGCGGAGCGCGCCGACGCCCTCGACCTGAATCACATGACCGAGCGCAATGAAGACTATCTGCGCACGGCCTTCACGGTTTCCGTCGATGCGCAACCGCGCTACGGCGTGACGACCGGCATCAGCGCCGCCGATCGCGCGAAGACGGTGCAGCTGCTGGTGGATCCGGCGACGAAGCCCGGCGACCTGCGTCGTCCGGGCCACGTCTTCCCGTTGCGCGCGGTTCCGGGTGGTGTGCTGCGGCGCGTGGGTCAGACCGAGGCCGCCGTGGACCTTGCGCGGCTGGCCGGACTGCCGCCGGTCGGCGTGATCTGCGAAATCATGAACGAAGACGGCAGCATGTCGCGCCGTCCGCAGCTCGAGGCTTTTGCCGCGAAGCATAACCTGAAGTTCATCACCGTCGCGCAGATCGTGGCCTACCGGCTGAAGCACGAGCGGCTGGTAACGCGCTCGGCGCAGGCGCACGTGCCCACGCGCTACGGCGACTTCACGCTGGTCGCGTACGAGAACCAGGTGGATGGACGCGAGCACGTGGCGCTGGTAAAAGGCGAGGTTGCCGGGCAGAAGAACGTGCTGGTGCGCATGCACTCGGAGTGCATGACCGGCGACGTGTTCCATTCGCTGCGCTGCGACTGCGGCGAGCAGCTGCACGCGGCCATGCGCAGAATCGATGAGGAAGGACTGGGCGCGCTCGTTTATCTGCGCCAGGAAGGCCGAGGCATCGGCCTGGCCAACAAGATCCGCGCGTATTCACTCCAGGACGCGGGACAGGATACTGTGGAAGCCAACGTTTCCCTGGGTTTCAAACCCGATCTGCGCGATTACGGTATCGGCGCGCAGATTCTGCTCGATCTCGGACTCAGCTCGATCCGGCTGCTGACCAACAACCCGCGCAAGATCGTGGGGCTGGAGGGTTACGGCCTGAAGATCACCGGACGCGAGCCAATCCAGGTCACCCCGACCGATCACAACCGCTCGTATCTCGACACGAAACGCGAGAAGCTGGGACATCTGCTGACGCCGCTGGATGCGTAATCGTCGCTTCGCGATCATCGTCAGCCGCTTCAACGAAGTTGTTACGGACCGGCTGCTGGCCGGCGCGCGTGCATGCTTCAGCGACCACGGCTTCGGCGACACGGACATTACCCTCTATTCCGTGCCCGGCGCATGGGAATTGCCGATTGCGGCGTTGCACGCGGCGCGGGCCGGGTTTGCCGGGGTCGTGGCCGTGGGCTGCGTCATCCGCGGCGACACCCCGCATTTCGATTACGTGGCGGGCGGCGCGACGGAAGGGCTGCTGCGAGTGAGCGTGGAAACGGGCGTGCCGATTGCGTTCGGGGTGTTGACGACGGAGGACCTGGATCAGGCGCTCGACCGCGCCGGCGGGAAGAGTGGCAACAAGGGATACGAGGCGGCCGCGACCGCGCTCGAGATGGCCGATCTGATCGGACGGATGCAGGAGGAACGTGCGAGCACGCAGTAAAGCGCGCAGCTGGGCGCTACAGGTGTTGTACGCGTGGGAATCACGCAGCTTCGATACACCAGCGGAGAACATTCTGCATGACTTCGAGCAGCAGCGGCAGATCAATGATGAGAGCCGCGGCTACCTGCGCGAGCTGGTCGGCCTGGTCGCGGAGCATCGGGAGACGATCGATCGGCAGCTCGATGAGTCGCTGACCAACTGGCGGCTGGAGCGGCTGGCGGTCATCGACCGCAACATCCTGCGCCTGGCGGCCGCGGAAATGTTGTACGGCAATTCGGATGATGTGCCGGCGGCCGTCTCGATCCAGGAGGCGATCGTGCTGGCGGAGAAATACGGGACGCAGGAATCGCCGCGCTTCGTCAACGGAGTGCTGGATGCGCTGCGCAAGACGGTTGAAAAGACAGGGTAAGAGGATAAGAGCGCGAGCGCGAGCGCGAGGGAAAACCGAAATGCGTTTCGCACTTTTGAAAAACTCGCACGCTAGGGTTGGGG
>CBJLQC010000065.1:0-9058 GCA_966424955.1 uncultured bacterium
CGCCGGCGTCGTGTTATTCCAAGTCATTGCGGCCCTACCCTGCTGATATTCCCGACCCCGTGTATCCGGCGCATTTCGAGCTGCGCAAAGTCTCGCGCATCGGCGTGTTTGCCTGGCGCTCCCGCCAGATCTTCGTGACCGAGGCGCTGCACAACGAGACGATCGGCTTCGAAAGTGTTGCGGATGGGCTCTGGTCAGTGTTTTTTGGTGAGGTGATGCTGGGGCGCTTCAGCGAGCATGACTTCCGGTTCACGCCGGGTATGGGCCGTTGACCTCCGCTGTGCTGAAGGTTAACAAAGTGTTACCCATGTGCCCGGTCTGAAGTGTTACCTATATTCCCGGCTATTCAAAAATACCCACCACCTCCCTTACAGCATCCATGGCCCTCTTCGACTACCTCGCCGTTTTCTACTCCCTGATCATCGGTCTTACTGTAGCTCGCGTGTTATCCGGGTTCGCCGCTTTAATAACGCACAGAAAACCGGTGAATTGGTATGCTCCTTTTGTTCTCTGGGGATTGTTTCTGCTCCTTTTCTCCGGGTGGGAGTGGTGGCTCATCTCTCGCTGGCGCGAAAATGATACTTGGACGTTTGCGCTTTACTTTTTCATCTCGGTACGCCCGAGCCTGCTGTATTTCGCAACCCACATTTTAATGCCGGACTTCGCGGAGATGGACGTTGTCGACCTGCGTTCTCATTTTGCCAGGGCCGTTGCCTGGGTGGGAGTGTTATTCGCTATTGTCGTGGGGCTCGGCTTTGCTGACACCGCGTTAAAGGGAACAGAGTACTTCTTGCGCCTCCTCCCTCGGCAATCCGTGATTAGCGGCGCGGCAATACTCCTGAGCATGGCTGCTGCATGGGTACGCGCCGGCCGCCTGGCGGTGTTCATACCCGCCGGGCTGCTGCTTTTATACTTTACTGCGTCAGTCGTTCTATAACTGGGCTGAAGATCAGCGGCACAGTGCGGCCTAACCTTCGGATGCGGTTGCCGAGGCGCGATCCTTACTCGTGTTACGCCTATTGCATGTTGGCGCCTCGCAACTGATCCTTGATACGTTGGACGGAACAGTCGATTCGTCACGCGCCACATCTCGGTACTGTCTTGATGTCCTCGACTATGTTCGTGCAGGTCGTCCTTATTCCCACCCCCTTCCGAGGAGACAGCTAATGTCGCAGCAGCAGCCTCAAGCAATTCGTGACCTGTACGCCGCCTTTGGCCGCGGAGAAGCCGGGGCAGTACTCGCTATGTTTCACCCCGAGATCGTCTGGAACGAGGCTGAAGGCATACCCTACGCCGATCGCAATCCATATGTGGGGGCCCAGCAGGTTGCCGAAGGCGTGTTCGGACGGATCCTGACCGACTTCGAAGGCTTCACCGTCAACCCCGACAAGATCGTCCATGAGGGTGATACGGTCGTGGCGCTCGGTCGGTATCGCGGCGTGCATCGTTCTACCGGCCAGGGCCTCGACGCGCAATTCGCCCACGTCTGGACCTTCCGCGATGGCTTAATCATCGGATTTCAGCAATACGCGGACACCGCACAGTTCGTGAGAGTGACGCACAGGTCTCCAGTTTCGATTCCGAACTAGCGGCGCCGTCTAAACACGGGCGGCACACACGCGACGGCTTGTTCGATGCTCTGATCTCCGTTTCATCGCGAGCAGGGTAAATCCTCTCTATGGCCGTCTCGCAGCAAGGGCCCCAAGCGACGCCACTGCAACGGAGTGCGGTTGAATGAACTCGAACGAATACGCTCATCCTTATGTTTGACAACAAGGTGCAAAGGGTAATGCGAAAGCTTGTATCGTTCCTAGCGAGTGCCTGTTGCGTCGCCTGTACGCACTCCGGCCAAGTGGGCGAACGTAAGTTCGGCGTGGAGGCTGGATCCGCGACACGGAGCTTCGACGGGGCGGACTATTCGACTGCGGCGCAGAAGCTCGCTCACGGTGAGCGTCTCGCGAAATTGCTTGGCTGCAACAGCTGCCACACGGAGGATTACAGCGGCGCCAATTTCGGTGCGATGATCCCTATCCTCGATGGGCTTTGGGCTACCAACATCTCGCTCACCTTGCCGGCCATGACCGACAGTCAGCTCGAGCGCTTGCTGCGGGAGGGCGTCCATCCGACGCGCGAAATCTACCTCATGCCCTCCAAACAGAGCCAATTCTTGAGCGGGCGGGACATGGATGCGCTGATCGCGTTCCTGCGCACGATCAAGCCCGCCGGACAGCCGACCCCACTGCCGCCGCCCGGCTTCGAGGAGGCTGTTACCGCGCGCTTGCCCGCTGATTATTGGCGCAAGACGGAAGACGGTCGGCCTCGAAGTTACCACAACTCGGCCGAGGAGGCCGCTTACTTTGCCGCGAACACCGTCCCCGACCTCGGCGACGAATATGCGCAGGGCCGATTAGTGGTGCAGACCATCTGTACAGCCTGCCATGGTGCGGCGATGGACGGAGTTGGCGAGCCGTATGGCGATATTCAAGGAGCGCTCGAATATGACGATGTTCAATTCGAACGGCTGCTGCGCGACGGCGTGAGCC
This sequence comes from uncultured bacterium, assembly GCA_966424955.1. Lineage (GTDB taxonomy): Bacteria > Gemmatimonadota > Gemmatimonadetes > Longimicrobiales > RSA9 > CBJLQC01. Next base: position 2,544 of record CBJLQC010000065.1, read on the forward strand.
GAGCCGGTAAACGGATCGAGGTTCCTTGGGGAGGCACTCACGCTCATGTCCACCTGACGGACGCCGAGATTGCCTCAGCCATTGCTTATACCATGGCCCTGGCCAGGCTTCGCAGACGGTAGCAAGCTGCACCGCTGAAACATCCAGGCTGGCAGTCACCTCCGCCACGTGTGCCCGGCCTGAAGTGTTGCCCTGTCATCCTTCAGGCGGCCTGCCTGGCGATGACGTTTTCGAGGCGGGCGTAGCTATACTCCATGCCGTCGGTCATGCCGGTCGCGACAGCGCCGTCCCGCGCTTCCTTCGATGCGAACTTCATGTTGCAGACGAGCGTGGTGACGCCGTTGTGCTCGCTGAGATCGACCGACACGATGCACGGATCGCCGACCGGCATTGAGCCCCAATCGCCGATATCGCCCGGATCGTAATACTCTTCATGCGTCAGGTGCGACGGGGCGTCCACTTCCGTGAAGGTGCCGTAGAAGCCGAATTGCTTGCCGTCGTCCTGGCTCCGCCACTGCCACTTGTACTCGCCGCCCACGCGCACATCCATTTCGCAGACGGGCATGTCCCAGCCGGGGTAGCCGACCATCCACTTCTGCACGAGCTCCGGTTTGGTGTGCGCGTCGTAAACGAGCTGACGAGGCGCGTTGAACTGACGTGTGACGCGAACTTCGCGATCGCTCGGCAGCGTGACTTGTGCTGGTGCTGGCATTTTCGTTTCTCCTGGTTTTACCGACGTTCGTTCGAATGCACCCACCCAACGCCGACATCAGCGTACTATTTTTTTCGTTTTCTCGGGGTCGCCCTTTTCGCGCCGTCCTGCTGCAAACTCTCGAGCAGCGTGTCGAGCCGCGTGTATTTCGCTTCCCAAATGTCGCGATAGCGCTCGAGCCATTGGTTTGCGGCTGCCAGTGCTGCCGGCTCGATCTTGCGCGGGCGCCGCTGCGCATCCTGTCCCGTGGAGATGAGGCCAGCATGCTCCAGCACTTTGAGGTGCTTGGAGATCGCGGGCTGGCTGATCGCGAATGGCGCCGCCAGCTCCATCACCGTCGCCTCGCCGTTGGCGAGCCGGGCCAGAATGGCGCGGCGCGTGGGGTCGGCGAGCGCGGCGAAGGTGGCGTCGAGATTAAGTTCCATATCGGTTATATAACTGTTTGGTTCTCATAAGTCAAGCGGGGAAGGCGCGGGATCGCGGACGTCGTGGCCAGGCATGGAGTTCGAGCAACTCGCCGCCGCACTGGCTGGGCTCGATCATGCCCCTGAGGCTGTGGTCGGCCGTCGCCGCCGGCGTGGCGATTCGGTTGCCCGGGATGCCGCGCGGCCAGCCGGATGGGCGTGCGCACCTGGCGCACGTGCTCGGCTTGGCGGCGGACCTCAACTGATGACGAAGGTGCGGGCTCGCGTTGCTCCGGCCCGGGAGCTTATCCTCGGTGCGTTAGACTCTCTTCGGAATCGGACATCGGCACCTTTCGTAATCCGTTTCGCGATCCTGCGACGTATGATTCCAGGTGCAGCCTCACCACCTTCAACATTCAGACGCCATGACCGACAAATCCGTTTCCCGCGCGGCGATGATCAGTAACGTGATCGGACAGATTGCGGTGGTCGCCTCGTTACTTTATGTCGGGTACGAGATCCGTCTGAACACACGCGTCGCGCGCGCGCAGGCGCACCAGGACCTGGTCGGCATCATCATGTCGATTAGCGATCAGGTTATCAGTGAAATCGACGATGTAACCGCGCTTCGGACGAGCGCGGATTCCGGCCTGGATCGGCTTACGGCATCAGATCGGACCCGATTCATGACTCTTACCAACCGGTACATGAATCTCTACGAACTGGGGTATGATCTGCGAGCCGACGGTTTATTGGGAGAAGATGTGTGGCGAGGATTCCGGTCGAGTTTGGAGCGACAATTCGAAAGGCGAGGGTTCCGAGAGTATTGGGCTGCGGACCGAACCGTCTTTGGTCCGCGCTTCGCTGCCTTTGTCGATTCCGCCCAGGCCAAGGCGCAGGCAAAGTAGCCAACGTTTCGCGAATTTGCGTATGACAACGACGATCTCCCAAAAGCCACCTCAGAGAATCACCCGCAAGTCTGCGCGCCGCCTGACACTGGAGGCGCTTGTGATCATTGCCAGTGTCCTCGCGGCGTTCGCGCTCGACCGCTGGTGGGACATGCGCGGCGCGAACAAGGAGCAGCAGGAGGTGCTGGCGGGATTGGAGGCCGAGTTCCGCGAAGCGAAGGCGCTTCTCGAGCGTTACCGCAATTTCCAGGAGCGGATTCGTGTTTCGACACTTTCGACGCTCACCGCGTTGCAGGCGGCCAGCGCAGCCGGCGCGTCTTTTGTGATCGTGCCGGATACCGCACTTGGATGGGCGTACGTGCCTCCTACGGCCCGGCCGAGCCTGGGAACCCTCGACGGACTGCTGGCTTCCGCACACCTCAGCGTCGTCCGTAACATCGAGCTGCGGAATGCGCTCGCGAGCTGGAAGGGCGTTTTCGATGAGCTCGCCGAAGAGGAAAGCGAGGCGCGCATCTTCGTCATGGAGCAAATGGATCCCGTGTTACGCGCGCGCGTAAATGTCGCGCCGTTTCGTACCATAGCTCTCAAACACCTCGCCGGCAGTCTGATCCCCTCAGAGCTGGCGGCGGTCAGCAGAATTCCGGTCCACGACGAAGTGATTGGCGTGTTTGCGGCGCGGATGTTCTATCTCGATCACGGGATCGATGAATACGCTCCCGTGCTGCAGCATGTAGATCTCGTGCTTCGACTGATCGACGCGTCGCGCTAGACGGTAACACCGAGTCAGGAAGTCGCCTGACAATGGGAAGCACCTGCTCGTGCTTCAGCGGCGCTCCGTAAACGGCGCGCATGGTCACTCCGTCTCATTGGTACGCACCTCGAAAGGCGGTTCCAATGTTTACAGTTCTCCTGTGCGCGGCGCTCCAGGGACTCGGTTGTCGTGCGCCGGTACCTGCTCAGCCGGAGTCGCTCATATTTGGCCTCTTCATCGCGAGCATCGAGGAAGGCGCGCGGGTGTTCACGCCGGTGCGGCTCCTTCCGTTCGACCATCCCGACGCTGACCACCACGAATTCCCAAATGCGATGGTGAATTACCGGGGTGAAGTGGATCTCCTGGTGCGGCTCGGCGAGGCGGCCGGACTCCGCCTGCGGACGACTCTGCAGCGGTATCCTCAACCGCCGACCGATGCGTGGCCCTATCCTGAGTTCGCACCTCCTCCGATGGCGTGCATGTCGGCCTGGACGGAGGAACGCGCACCACAAGATCCCAAGCTCGTCGGCCTCCGTGGCCTGCTGGTGGTTGACGGGAAGCCGCTGGTGTTCATTGTGGACACGAGGGCGCTGACGCTGCGGCGGCGGGGGATGGACCGTCCGACTTCGATGGGACTGGACTTGACGCGCGCGCACTTGCTCGAGCTGCTCAGCGCGTCGGTGCCGGAAGGCTCAGCGGCAGGTTGCCGAGCGATCGTGTATCCCGGTCAATGGGTTCAGCCGCCGACCGATTGATCCTCAAATCTCACGGTGGCTTGCGTGAACGGAGACATCATGGCGGTAGAACGGATGGACAACGTCGGCATCGTGGTGGCAGACATGGACGCGGCTATTGAATTCTTCATCGAGCTCGGCCTGGTGCTGGAGGGCCGGGCGCCCATCGAAGGAGAGTGGGCGGCGGGCGTCACTGGGTTGCGCGACATGCGTGTCGAGATTGCCATGCTGCGTACGCCGGACGGCCACGGCCGGCTCGAGTTATCCCGATTCCTGGCGCCGCCGGTGGTCGCCGACCACCGCATGGCCCCGGTGAACGCGCTCGGTTACCTGCGCGTCATGTTCGCGGTGGACGACATCGACGATACGGTTGCCCGGCTTGGCGAGCGGGGTGCGGAACTCGTCGGGAAAATCGTCCAGTACGAAGACGCATATCGGCTGTGCTATATCCGGGGTCCCGAAGGAATTCTCATCGGGCTTGCCCAGGAACTTGGGATCCGGACGCGCCGGCCGGGAGAATCGCCGACCGATCAGCTCGAGCGGATGGATAACCGTGAGTGAGAGCAAGCGCCAACCAGGCAAGGCGGGCGGCGATGAAGAGGCGACCGAACGCTCCCGCCGTTCACCTGTGCGGTACATGGTCGTTGAATATTTCCGCAATGGCGACGCGGCTCCGGTTTATGAGCGGTTCCGGTCGCACGGGCGAATGGCTCCGCCGGGTCTTTCGTACATCGACAGCTGGGTGAGCGCGGATCTGCGTCGTTGTTATCAGATCATGGAGTGCGAGGATGCTGATTTACTGCGGCAATGGATCGCCGCCTGGGATGACCTCGTCGAATTCGAAGTGCATCCCGTCATCACATCGGCGGAAGCAGCAGCGCGTGTGCTCTGAATGCCGTACCTTGCACGTCGAATAAGGGGTAGCGCTATGGAACGTGCCATTCCGATCCTGCCCGGTGACAGCATCGCCGTCGCCAGGGACTTTTATGTGAGCAAGCTGGGCTTCGCGGTTCAGTTCGAGGCGACCGAAGATGGCCGGGACGGCATCATGGGGCTGCAGCGCGGAACGATCGAAATCACCATCGATTGTCCCATGTCGGGCCATGGACGCAACGCCTGCGCTTCCCTTCGCGTCGACAGCGCGGATGCCCTCTATCTGGAGTGGCGTGACAAAGTCGCGATCGAGCGGCCGCCGATGAATGAGCCGTGGGGCGGGAGGACATTTGGTGTGACGGATCCCTTCGGCAACACGATCTTCGTCATTGGTCCGGTCGTCGAGGAATGAAGCGACGCACCATCCGGTCGTCCGGGAAAGCTCCGCAGCCTGCGCCGGCGACGGTTGGTGGCTGGTGGATGCATTCATTGTGTTCGTACCGCCGCGCGGTTTACACTGGTACCTCGTCGAGATCAGGAACCGGTTTGACGGCACTGCGAAAATTGTGAATCGCTTTACCGCCTTCATGGCAGAGCTGAAGCGGCGCAAGGTCTTCCGCGTCGCGAGCGTTTACGGCGCCACGTCCTTCGTCGTGCTGCAGGCTGCCGATCTGCTCTTCCCGCGTATCGGACTGCCCGATTGGACCGTCACGCTCGTGGTCGCGCTCGCGTTGCTGGGCTTCCCGCTTACCCTCGCGCTGGCCTGGACCTTCGAAAGCAGCCCCGACGGCTTGCGACGCACTGCGCCGGCTGAACTGGCCGAAATCCACGAGATTATCACGCAGCCACGCGTTCGGCGGTGGCCGGCCGGCGTCGCGGCGCTGCTCGGCCTGGTGCTGCTCATTGCAGGCGCGGCATGGGCGCTCGGCTACCGCGGAGGGCCGCGCGCCGGCGATTATGACTCGATTGCCGTGCTGCCGTTCATGAACATGAGCGGCGATTCCGCCAGCGAGTATTTCGGTGATGGCATGGCGGAGCAGCTGCTGAACGCCCTGGCCGGCATCAAGAACCTCAAAGTCGCTGCCCGCACGTCCGCGTTTGCCCTGAAGGATGCCAAGCTGGATGTACGGCGGATCGGTGATACGCTCGACGTGGCCACCGTATTGGAAGGCAGCGTGCGGCGTTCTGCCGACCGCATTCGCGTCACGGCCCAGCTGATCGACACGAAAACAGGCTACCACATCTGGTCCCAGACGTACGACCGTCCGCTCACCGATTTGTTCGTGGTGCAGGATGAGATTTCGCAGGAGATCGTGAACGCGCTGTCGGTAAAGCTGTCGAACACCGATGAAAGTCTGTACCGAGGCAGTACCAAGGACGTACAGGCGTATGACGTTTATCTGCTAGGTCGCGAGAAGTGGCGCACGCGCCGCATTCCGGAGCTGCGAGCGGCGATCGTTCTTTTCGAAAAGGCGATCGAACGAGATTCCAGCTTTGCACTCGCGTGGAGTGGCCTGGCCGACGCAATCGATGCGCTCGCGTGGCGGAGCGCTGCGGACCGGCGGCTGTTGCCGCGCGGCAAGTACGCGGCGCAGCGGGCGCTGGTGCTCGATCCCGAGCTGGCAGAAGCATGGGCATCCGTGGGCGTCCTCGCGATCGACTTCGACCGCGATGTCAGCATGAGCAGCCTCGCTTTGCGGCGCGCCGTCGCGCTCAAACCCTCTTATGCGTCGGCTCTGAATTGGCTCGCGGATGTGCTGCGCTTCTCCCCCGGCCGCTCGCAGGAAGTCCTCGAGGTTCTGCAGCGCGCGTTAGAGCTCGACCCTTTGAATGGAAATGCGCTCAGCGCCACCACGCAGGCATATCTCAACCTCGGACGCTGGCCGGAAGCACGCGCCACCGCGGACAAGTTCATGACGGTGAGGGCAGATGACCCAGGTTTCCTGGTTCATGTGCTTTCCGCCGGTCCAGAGCTCGGCTACCGCGTTGATCAGCTGGAGCAGTTTGCTGGTGAGTGGGCGAAGTTGCGAGGCGATCCGCAATACGAGCGGGCGCGCGTGATCGGCGCCGGGATCATCAATCGAGACGTCCGCGCCGCGGCACTTGCGCTGCTCGATGAATACGACGCTCGCA
>CBJLQC010000066.1:0-9010 GCA_966424955.1 uncultured bacterium
CGCGCCGGGTAACCGGCCACATCGCGAGCCTGAAGTGGACGCGCCCGGAATACGCGCGCAAGCTGACCGGCATGATGGGCGCAGCCGTGGATTACACGAAGACACCGGCCGAAGACTTTGCGAGCGTGCTGGTCGAGTTCGAGGCGGACGACGGCTTGCGCGTGTTGGGTGAAGCCACCACGTCGTGGAGCTTCGTGGGCGCCGGGCTGCGGCTCTCGGCGGAGCTGCTCGGCCCGGAATACTCGATGCGCTGGAACTCACTCGATAGCGGGCTGCAGCTGTTCTTCAGCCGCGAAGTGCGCGGCGAGCAGGGCGAAGACCTGGTCGAGAAGCAGAATGCCGAGACCGGCGTCATGCCGGTGGTGCCCGACGAGGCAGCGGCTTACGGCTACGAAGCGGAAAACCGGCATTTCGTCCGCGTTTTCCTCGGCAAGGAAAAACCGCTCCTCGACTTTCATGATGGTGTCGACGTCGTGCGCGTGCTGATGGGCGCGTACCGCAGCGCGGAAGCGGGGCGGACGATCGATTTCGAAACCGAAAACCTGGATGCGTACGTGCCCATGGTTGCCCAGGGCACCTGGCAGCCCTAGAAACGCACGCCCAGCTGCGCCGAGAAAAACGGGAAGTTGTTGTATCCGTTGAGCGTGTAGTTGTGCGAACTGAGGCTCGCCAGCGTCGCGCGCAGCATGACCCGTCCATAGCTTGCCGACCCGCCGGTCGTGATGCCGAGTCCCAGGCCGTCGCGCTTGACCGTGGTCGCATCGAAGGACTCGTACCTCTCGTATTCGTAAACCAGCGCGGGATTCACAAAGCCGCCCAGCCCGAGCTTCTTCCCGATGCGCAGCTCTCTGCCCAGCGAAACGCCCACCGGTGTTTGCAGCCGCAGATACGGACCGGCAGCGGTGCCCCGCTCGATCAGGTTGCCATCCGCATCGTTGCCGAAGACATCCACGCGGTCGTCATCATAGCCGGTCCAGCCGAACCCAGCGGTAACGCACAACGGCAGGCGCGTCTTCAGAGGAACCGCCACCATTGCCTGCACGGTCTGCATGTCATCAACCAGGTTGACCGGCTCGAGCGTGCGACGCTGCAGGTGCAGCCCGACGCCGCGCACGCGGACGCCCACGCTGAACCCGTCGCCGGAAGCGCCGTCAGTGCCTTCCAGGCCGTACGCAATGTATCCCTTGGCGTCCGGGGCCAGGCCAACACATTCCTGTGCGGCGGCCGGGGCAGACAATACGACCGTGAGCGCCAGCGCCGTTGTCGCCAACCGTGCTGAGCGTCGCATACAGCAACCTCCGAGTTTTGCGGCTTAGCTTGTTTCAGCAGCTGCGGCAGCAGTTTGCCTGCTGCGTTCCTTGAACAACGCCGCAAACGCCAGCATTACGACACCCGCGCCCGCCGCAGGTACCAGCCAGATCGCGCGCCAGTCATGCGCGCCCGCCAACGCATAGGCATCGACCACCCGGCCGGAGACGATGCCGCCGATGAAGTAGCCGAAGCCCATCGTCACCAGCGCGAAGAGTCCCTGCGCCGCGGCCCGGATGTGTGCACCGGCCTGCTGATCGACGTAGATCTGCCCAGTCACAAAAATGAAGTCGAAGCAGACGCCGTGCAGGATGATGCCGGCGTAGAGCATGCCGACGAGCGCCCCGGCGTTGCCGTAGGCGAACAGCACGTAGCGCAGCCCCCAGGCGAACATGCCGACCAGCAGCAGGCGCTTGACGCCGAGCCGCACCAGGAAGTAGGGCATGAGCAGCATGAAGAAGATCTCCGACATCTGCCCCATGGTCATTTTGCTGGCGGCGGCTTCGACCCCGATCTCGTTGAGGAAGAGATTCGTGAAGGTGTAGTAGAACTGCAGTGGAATGCAGAGCAGGAACGAGCCGATGAGGAAGGTCGCGAATGAGCGATCCTTCACCAGGGCCAGCGCATCGAGCCCGAGCACATCGCGCAGCTCCACCTTTGTGCCGCGCCCGGCGGGTGGCGTGTGCGGGAGCACAAAGAACGCGAATACGGCCAGCACGACCGATGCGCCGGCGGCCAGCCGCAACGGAATGGCGGTCGCTTCCACGTTGCCGGTTTCCGGAAACAGATAAGGGCCCGCAAACGAGCCAATGAAGAGGCCGGCGACGATCCAGCCGATGGTCCCCAGCACGCGCACGCGCGGGAATTCCGCGGCCGGGTTGTCCATGTTGTGGAAGGAAATCGCATTGGTCAGCGCAATCGTCGGGATATAGCAGAGCGCGTAACCGATCAGCACGGGATAGAAGACGCCGAATTCACGCAGCGTCGATGCGTAATACAGGAGCGCAGCCCCGACCAGGTGCAGGACGCCGATCAGCTTTTCCGTGGCAAACAGGCGATCCGCGATCAGCCCCACGAAAAACGGCGAGATCATGGCTCCGACCGCCATGCTGCCGTACGCCAGACCCACTTGCGTGCCGTTGAACGCGAGCGTCTCCCCGAGGTAGGTGCCCAGCGTGACGAACCAGGCGCCCCAGATGAAGTACTGCAGGAACATCATGATCGAGAGACGGGTGCGAATCACTTGAGCCTCCTGATCCTGATGTTGCGGTAGGCAACCCAGTCCCCGTGGTCCTGCAGCGCGATGTGCCCGCGCCGCGCCAGTCCATAGCGCGGCATGTCCCGGAACTTGCTCGCCTGCACGCGCTGCTTCCAATCATCACTCCACAACTCGTACTCGACGATCTTCTCACCATTCAGCCAATGTTCGACGCGTGGTCCCTGGACAACGAGGCGCACACGATTCCATTCACCGACTGGTCGCGTCACGTCGCGCGTGGGCGCGTGCAGCGCGAAGTTGCTGCCCGCCGAAGTCAGCGCGTTCCGGCCGTCGGCGTGCCCGGCGTTGTCCAGCACCTGCACCTCCGGACCCGTCAGATAGACGGCGTTCAGCGCGCTGTCTTCGACGACGTGGAAGAAGATGCCGCTGTTACCGCCGGGCGAGATCTTCCACTCCAGCTCGAGCTCGAAATCCTGGAATTCTTCGCGCGAAACGATGTCCCCGGCCTGCGCGACGCGGGTCAGCGCACCATCCACCATCTGCCAACCCGCCGGCAGATCCGCCTGGCGGTACCCGCGCCAGAAGCGGCCGGCGTCACCGTCCAGTAATTGTTGCCAGCGATTCGTCCCGATTGCGATCGAACACCCTAGCGTGAGAAACGCCACCATCAGAACGGCGTAGCGAGCACCTTTTTGCATTCCGCCTCCTGCCCGGTCGAAGGCTACAGGTTAGCCCGCGGAAGCCGCGACGAGCAAACCTTTCGTTGGCTGGCTTTGTCGCGGCACGACGATGGCTGCTGTCGCGGCAATCGCTTTTTGCCCGAGCCGTTACGCAGGCGCCATGAAAGACGCCTACGACATCAGCCCCTACTGGGCAGACGCACGCGCCTGCTCATCAATGTTGCATACAGCGAGGTAGATAAATTCGCTTCGACCGGCGCCTCGCCCGGCAGCGTCGTCTACGACAACACCTGGATCGTCACGACTGCGGGCGCGGAATTCGATGTGGTGCCGGGCGGACCAGCGCGTCTCTCGGGCTGCAGGGCGGTGCGGCCTGGCGGCGCGTGGATGTAGAGGAATTTGTGGGCGGCACACCAGACGATCCGCCGAGCGGCGCCCCTCCGCTTATACGCCGGGTGGTTGTCGCCGGCGCCCGGTGTTACCAGCCGGTACCCTGAATGAGTGCGCTGCGGACCAGGGTGCGCGAGGCCGTGCCGAGCTTGGCCAGAACCCGCTCGGTATGGTGCCGGGCCGTATGAGGGCTGATCGAGAGCCGCGCCGCGATCTCGCCATTGGACAGGTTCTCGGCGAGCAGCCGCGCTACGCCCGCCTCTTTGCGCGTGAAGCCGAACCGCTCGCGCAGCTCGTTTTCATTGGGCAGCGACTCGCCCTGCGGCTCCACGAACACCAGGACGATGGGCGCCGAGCTCACGGCGGTCTGCAGCCGATGGCCTTCCAGGCGGTATAGTCGGTCGGAGCCCAACACCACGCGCACCGGCCGGGCGGCCGGGTGGCTGTTCATTTCCCGGACGATGGACGCCGCCGCGAAAACGAGTGTTTCCTGCTCCCCCGCGACGTGCTGAGAGACCGCGGCGCGCTGCTGTTCGGATATGACAGACATGGACATTCCCTTGCGTGACGTTAGTTTCCGGCCATAGTACGCGGGGACACTCACCCGATTCTTACCTGGCTCTCACCTGCTGATGATTCGGCTTCAAACGCTCGGCGCGCTGGATTTGGCGGCCGCTGACGGCACAGCCTTGCAGCCTGTTTTGCGGCAAACGAAGCGGTTCGCCCTGCTGGCCTATTTGGCCATCGAGCGGCCGGGCCAATTCTTCCGTCGTGACCAGCTGCTCGGCCTGTTCTGGCCGGAATCCGATCTGAAGAGCGGACGCGCCTCCCTCAGCCAGGCGCTGCACTTCCTCCGGCAGCACCTGGGCAGCCGAGCCATTGTCCGACGGGGCGACGAGGAGATCGGGATCGATCCGCAGGCCGTCTGGTGCGATGCCGCGGAATTCCAGGAGTGCATGGCGGCCGGCCGCTTCGAAGCAGCCATGGCGCTGTACGGCGGGCAGCTGTTGCCGGCGTACTTCGTGGATGAGGCCGGCGGGTTCGAGCAGTGGCTGGAGCGCAAACGCGATGAGCTGCAGCGGGAAGCCATGCGTGCCTGCGGTGCCCTGGCGGACGCGGCGGAGCAGGAGAATCGCCCTGACGACGTCGTCAATTGGCTGCGGCGCGCCATCGGCTACTTCCCGTATGAAGAAAGCCTGCATCGACGCCTCATCGACGCATTCGACCGGGCCGGTGACCGGGCCGCCGCGCTCCGCACCTACGATGAGCTGGTGCAGACGCTGAAGGCGGAATTCGACGCGGAGCCATCCGCCGAGACACAGGAAGCCATCAAAGCGGTACGCACGCGATCGGAAGCGCTGATGGCGCCGGTCAATCGGCTGCTGGGCGGCGGCGCCGTCGATCCGGTTACGCACGAGCGCACGCCGCGCCAGCGGAAACGCGTGTGGGCCGCAGCCGTCACGGCCGGATTGCTCCTGGTGGCGGCCGTGGCCGCCGCATTGAACAAGGAAGATGCGGAAGATCCGGGTCGCCCCACGAGCCGAATCGCGGTGCTCTTCTTCCGCGATGTCAGCCCCGATGGCAGCCTCGCCTACCTGGCGGAGGGTCTGACCACGAATCTCATTGCGTATCTCGGGCAGGTGCCCCAGCTCGAGGTCATATCCGAGAACGGCGTCCGTCCGTTCAGTGCCGGCGCCGTTCCGGTGGATAGCATCAGCCGCGCGCTCGATGTCGGTACGCTGGTCGGCGGCACGCTGTCCCAGTCGGCCGGCCGGATCCGCGTGACCATGGAAGTCATCAAAGGTGCGACCGGCGTCGTGGCGCGCACGCGAACCTTCGATCGACCATCGGGCGAGCTGTTCGCGCTGCTCGACGACATGTCACGCGAGCTGGGCGCCTTCCTGCGGGCTTCGCTGGGCGAACAGATCCAGCTGCAACGGTGGCAGGCCGAAACGGACAACGTGGAAGCGTGGCAGCTGGTGCAGCGCGCGCAGCACGTGAAGGCGAACGCGGAGGAGTTCGCGGAAGCCGGCGAGCTGTCGGCCGCCTACGCGGAGCTGGCGGCGGCGGACTCGATGCTGGCGCGGGCCAGTCAGCTGGAGACGCGCTGGGCCGAGCCGATCGTGCTGCGCGGACAAATTGCGGAGCGCCGGTCCTGGTTATCGCTGGTCGGAGATCGGCCGCCCCAGCCGGAGAAGTGGCTGCGGACTGCCATCGACTTTGCCAATCGCGCGCTTCGTACCGATAAGCAAAGCGCCGCCGCGCACGAGCTGCGCGGCTCGGCGAACCTGGTGATGCTGGCCATGTCGCCGGCGTCGGTGTCGCAGCCCGATTCCCTGCTGCAGGTGGCCGAAGCCGACCTGCGTTCGGCCTTGTCGATCGATCCGCAGAGACCGCGTGCGCAGAGCACCCTCAGCGCCGTGCTCTTCGCGCAGGGCCGCTATGAAGAGGCGCGGGGCGCAGCCGTCCAGGCACTCGACGCCGATGCGTACCTGACGGATGCGGACGAGATCGTGAACCGCCTGTTCACGGCATCGTTCGAGGTGGGCGATGATGCCGATGCCGGGGTCTGGTGTGATGAGGTGCGTCGCCGGATGCCCAACAACTGGCCGGCCGCGTACTGCGATCTCGCGATGTTGGGCTGGGGCACCGGCAAACCCGATCCTCGCAAAGCGCTGCTGCTGCTGGAACACTTCGGCGCCGCGGATCCCGAAATGATGCGGCAAGCCATGCGGCCACGGCTGATGATGCTGACCGCCGCAGTGCTCGCGCGCGCCGGCCAGGCCGACAGCGCGCGCGCCATGATCCACGCGGCCAGGACCGCAGCCGCGGGTGATATCGAGCTGCTTCCGCTGGAGGCGAGCGCGCGGCTCAAGCTGAACCAACGCGAGGAAAGCCTGCAGCTGTTGAACCGCTACCTCGAGCTGAACCCCTCGGCGCGCAACCGCGTGGAGAACGGCCGCATGTTCCGCGCGCTGCGCGAATCACCGCCCCGCTAGCTACGGACAGAAGATCATTCCATTGACGTAATAGCACTGACCAGCCGCGGCGGCTGCCAGCGTGGTATCCCCCGTGCCGCTCGTCGGGTCGGTCGTGCTGTCATTGGCGCTGCGCGCGCCACTGTACTTGTAAGGTGGGTTGCGGTTGCAGCGCCGCGCCGCGCTTTCATTTACGAAAATGGACGTGATGCCGTCGAGCGAATGCTCGATGCTCGTGCCATCGTCGAACGTGACGACGACTTTCACCGGCTTGGCCATCGGACCTCCACGCAGGGGTTCTCTAGCGCTTACGCAGGCCGTCCGATGTCACCACGGAGACCTCGACCACGCGTTCGCCAGGGTTGGTCAGGAACTGACAAACTTCGACCCGACAACTTTGGAGCTGCCGGGCCGGTGGCTGCAAGGCGGCCGGCCCTTGTTCGATGACGCGTCCCTCCGAAGTACGGACGGTGAACACATAGGTCTTCCGCGGCGCGCGCCGGTCGTCGCTCGCCAGCGCGAAATAGACGATCTCAGCGTCCCGCTCGAACTCGAGCTTGGCGTCCTTTTCACCGCGCATAATGCAGTAGCTGACCTGGACATCGGCTTCCACGGGAAGGCGCGTCCACGCCACGCGTACGCGGGCATCGGGCAGCCGTCCGCCCGGATGCGCGCAGACCTGCTCAATGGTCTGGGGCGACGTTTTGGTCGCAGGACCCGGCCAGAAGACGGCGGCCAGGGCAAACAGGAGGGATAAGTGGATCATGGCGGGATAATGCACCATCCGCCATCTGGGGCGCATGGGCAGCCACTGCCTATTTTCCGGCCTCAAAAAAATGGGCAGTGACTGCCCATGTGCATTGGCCGCGGTGCTATTAGCGTAGGCTGCGCGTGGCGGGCTGCTCCCCACATTTCCCCGCACCCGCCACCACCGAAGCGTTGCGTCGCCGATGTTTGTAAGCGATCCGACACTCAGAGTCCGACCCTTCGGACCCCCGTGTCCGAGGAACAGCTGCAGAACATCCCCGTTGTTTTGGCCAACCTTGTCCCTGACCCGGATCGGCGACGCGACGCTCGCTGGAAAGAAAAGGCCCCGCTCGAAAGAGCGGGGCCTTTCTTGTTGTCGAGCCTGTCAGAACCAGTAGTATCGTCCCGGCACAGGCGGGCGACGGCGTCCACCCTCGAATCCGCGTGGTGCCATGCCCGGCCCGCGGCCTCCCCCGCGCAGCTCGGCGCGCTCATGGCGCGTACGCGCGATCTGCTCCCGTTGCTCCTCCGTGAGGATGCGCGCCATGCGGTCGCGCCGCTGCTCCATGGTCTTGCGCATCTCATCGCGACGGGATTCCAGCTGCTTGCGCAACTCGTCGCGGTCGACCAAACCCGCCGCGGCTCGTGACTGCAGGTCGATCATCTCCCGCGCCTCGCGCTGCCGCTGGGCGACGATTTCCTTCCGCAGCGACTCCAGCTGCGATACCTGGTTGTCCGTCAGCTTGAGCTGCTCACGCAGGCGCAAAGCTGCTTCCACGTTCATCATCCGCGCGGGTGCGCGCGGCGGCATCGGTGCGCGCGGCGGCATCGGCGCGCGCGGCGGCACGGGCGGCTGCGGAGGCTCCTGCGCCGCGGCCGGACCGGCGACGCCGAGCAGCAGGGCGGCCAGCGCCAGGTATTTATGAGATCTCATTTGCTCTATTCTCCGAGGGTTGCGGTTCTTCGAACAATAGAGCCGCGGCCGCGGCGAATCGTTAAATCACGCCGTGAGCTGCGGCAGATAGCGGCTCATCAGGACCTCGCGATGGTGCAGCTCGTGACCCGCGATGATGTAGGCGAGTGCGCGCGGACTGACCGGCCGGCCGCTGGCCGTGCCCATCCGCAGCCAGGCGTCACTGGGCAGGCCCGCCACCAGGGCAATTGTCGCGGCGCGTACGGCAGCGAATTCCTCGTTCAGACTGGCCAGCGTCCGCTCCCCAAAACGGCCGGCCGGCGCATACTCGTTTTCGTTGAAGCTGGCGAGCGGCGTGGTGTCACCACGCGCAATGCGCAGTAGCCGGTATGCGAAGATGCGCTCCGCATCGCAGACGTGGCCGATCACTTCCTTGATCGTCCATTTGCCCTCGGCATACGCGTAGTCCGCCGCGTTGTCGGGAATGGCGCGCAGCATAGCCAGCGTCTCGTCCGCCTCGTGCGCGAGCAGCTCGATGAAATCACCCGTGCCGACCTGCGCGATGTACTTCTCGTAATAATCGTCGTATTCGCCAGGCGCGGGAGGTTCAAGGAAAAGCGGCATTATCAACTCCTCAGGCGGTGGTAGCAGGTTTCGATCGGGTGGCCGCCGCAATGCGCACGAGCCAGGCACCGAAACCCAGCCCGGCCATGAAGCTGATTATGCCGAAGGCGCGGAAGACGGCGCCCACCGTGCGATCGTGATTCAGCAGGTC
>CBJLQC010000067.1:0-8954 GCA_966424955.1 uncultured bacterium
AGGCTGGAGGGGGTCGCCGGATACGACGTCGCAAAAATTGTTTTCGGCAGCTCGCTCCTCTGGGGCGGGCTGCTGGCGCTGCTGGCCGCGTGGATACTGCAGCGCACAGCCTGGGGCAACTGGATCTACGGCAGCGGTGGTCACGCCGATGCCGCCCGGCGCGCCGGCGTCCCGGTCGAGCGCGTGAAGATCGCGCTCTTCATCACGACCGCGCTGGCCGGCTGGCTGGTCGCGGTGCTGCAGCTCGTACAGTACACGGGCGCCGATGCGCTGCGCGGGCAGGGACAGGAGTTCTCGGCCATCGTGGCGGCCGTCATCGGGGGCACGCTGCTGACCGGCGGCTACGGCTCCGCACTGGGCGCGCTGATCGGCGCGCTCATCTTCGGGATGGTGCAGCAGGGTATTGTCATCACCGGAATCGATGCCGACTGGTTCCAGCTTTTTCTCGGCATCATGCTGATCGCGGCCGTGCTGGCCAACAACCTGGTGCGCCGGCGCGTGGCGGAAGCCGGCTGATGCAGCTCGAGCTGAAGCGCGTCTCGCTGCGGTTCGGGCCGGCCGTCGCCCTGGCGGACGTGTCCTTTTGTATTGCTACGGGCGAAGTGGTCTGCCTGCTCGGCGACAACGGGGCCGGCAAGTCGTCGTTGATCCGCGTGCTCTCCGGCGTGCATGCGCCTACCACCGGCACCGTCAACATCGACGGCGCAGCCGTGCAGCTGAGCACGCCGCGTGCGGCCCTCGAGCGCGGCATCGCGACCGTGCACCAGGATCTCGGCCTGATTCCATTGATGTCCGTGTGGCGCAACTTCGTGCTGGGCGCCGAACCCCGTCGTGGACGCGGCCCGTTCACGCGCATCGACGTCGCAGGCGCGCGCCACGCGGCCGCGCGCGGCCTGGCCGACCTGGGCATCGTGCTGCGCGATCCGGATCAGCCGGCCGGCACGCTGTCGGGTGGCGAGCGGCAATCGCTCGCCATCGCGCGCGCCCTGCATCGCGGCGCACGCATTCTGATCCTGGACGAGCCGACGGCCGCGCTCGGGGTCAAACAGGCGGCGATCGCGCTCGAGAACGTCGCGAAAGCCAGGGAACGCGGCATCGGGGTGGTGCTGGTCACGCACAACCCGGCGCACGCGCTACAGGTCGGCGACCGCTTCGTCGTGCTGCGGCAGGGAAGCGTGGTTGCGGAGCTGCCGCGCGCACGGACCGATGCCGGGCAGCTCAGCGCCCTGATGACTGGCGCCGGCGGCGATGTCGCTAATCGAGAATGAGAAGTGGTAAGGGGATTACGGAGATATTAACTGCCATGAGTGTTCGAGGTTTGGGCTTAACTGCGCTGCTGATCTCGAGTAGGGTAGCCATGTTCACGCGCTTCTGCTGCATTCATCGCAGAGGAGGCCGCAAGTCAGGCGCATCCGGCTGGCGAGCGCGTCTTGTACAGCCAGCATATTGACGATTCTAATTATAAATTCATTTACGCTTGGGTGTGCTTTGAGCTAATCGTGAGCCCGATACGCCTGGCGTACGGCCTCCTCTGCGATGAATACAGCAGAAGCGTGTAGATGTCGTTACCGTACTCGAGAGCAGTAGACTGTAAACGCGTTGCTATAGTTTTGCGCCGCCGCCGGGAAGTAGCAGAAGCCATCATCCCCATCTCCGTTCAATCTCCCCATCCCCAACGTAGCCGTGCGGATGGCGCAGAAGTCATCGCTCAGCAACTCAGGCAACGCCTCACATCACATCAAGATAACTCTGATATTAAACGGTAAAAATCTCCGATAGCGTTTGTTGGCTAAACCAATCGGAGGTCGAGTATGCCGTTGTACAAGCCCGTTCTGTTTTTCGTTTCGACAATACTAATTCTCGGTTCCTGCAAGCAGAGCCCACCCGCGCAGGAAAGCGCAGCCGCCAGCGATGGAATTACCGCCGAACAGCTCGAAAAGGGCATCGGTCCGGTGACGCAGGTCCACCTGGACGAGGACATCGATGATGATCTCGCCAGGACCGGCGAGCAGACCTTCCAGGCGAAATGCACTGCGTGTCACAAGCTGAACGAACGCTACATCGGGCCCGCGCTCTTCGACGTGACGACCCGGCGCGCGCCCGAATACATCATGAACATGATCCTGAATCCGACGGAAATGCTGCAGAAGCATCCGACGGCCAAGGCGCTCCTCGCGCAGTACAACTTCACGCCCATGGCCGATCAGAATCTCACCGAGGCCGAAGCGCGTGCCATCCTGGAATATTTCCGCGACGCCGCGGAAGACATCGAAGAAGCAGCAGCAGGCCACGAAGGACCAACCACTCCATAGGAGGAGGTCTTAATGTCGCAAACCAATCGCAAGAGATTCGCGCTGGCGCTCGTGGTAGTGGCCGGCGTGTCCGCGCTGGTTTACGCGTGCCGCAGCGCGCGTCCCATGGGCGGGCCGGCTGCGGAGCGCGTGTATGTGGCGCCGGGCGCGATGGACGAGTTCTATGCGTTCCTGTCGGGCGGGTTCAGCGGACAGGTCGCCGTTTACGGACTGCCCTCGGGGCGGCTGCTCAAGGTCATCCCGGTGTTCTCGCAGAACCCGGAGAACGGCTATGGCTACACGGAAGAGACGAAGGCCATGCTGGCGACGACGTTCGGCTTCGTGCCGTGGGATGACTCGCACCATCCGGAGCTGTCGCAGACCAACGGCGTGCCGGACGGGCGCTGGCTGTTCATCAACGGCAACAACACGCCGCGCATCGCGCGCATCAACCTCACCACGTTCGAGACGGATGAGATCCTGCAGATCCCGAACGCGGCAGGCAACCATGCGTCGCCGTTCATCACACCGAACAGCGAGTACGTGGTCGCGTCCACGCGCTTCAGCGTGCCCATCCCGCAGCGGGACGTGCCGATCGCCGACTACAAGAGCGCGTTCCAGGGCACCATCTCGTTCGTGAAGGCCAACGAGCCGGGCAAGATGGACATTGCGTTCCAGATCATCATGCCGGGCTACAACTACGACCTATCGCACTCCGGCAAGGGCAAGTCGCTGGGCTGGGCGTTCTTCACGTCGTACAACACCGAGCAGGCGCATACGGTGCTGGAGGTGAACGCGTCGAAGCACGACAAGGACTTCGTCGCCGCGGTCAACTGGAAGCAGGCGGAGCAGTGTGTTGCGCAGGGCAAGGGCAAGCGGCTGGAGGGCGAGTACTACCACAACGTGCTGGAGGAAAACCGCGTCGCGAAGACCGAGATCAGGAACGGCACGCTGACGCTGACGCCGCGCGACTGCCCGGGCATGGTTTACTTCCTGCCTACGCCCAAGTCACCGCACGGCGTCGATGTCGACCCGAGTGGCGAGTACATCGTCGCGGGCGGCAAGCTCGCCACCGTGATTCCGGTGCACTCCTTCACGAAGCTGCTGGCCGCCATCAAGAACCAGCAGTTCGAGACGGAGATCGACGGCATTCCGGTGCTGAAGTACGACGCGATCGTGGCGGGCGAAGTGAAGGAGCCGGGGCTGGGGCCGCTGCACACCGAGTTCGACGGCAAGGGTAACGCCTACACCTCCATGTTCGTGTCGTCCGAGGTCGTGAAGTGGAAGCTGGGCACCTGGGAAGTGCTGGATCGCATCCCGACGTACTACTCGATCGGTCACCTGATGATTCCGGGTGGCGACAGCGAGAAGCCGTGGGGCAAGTACCTGGTTTCGATGAACAAGATCACCAAGGACCGGTTCCTGCCGACCGGGCCGGAGCTGGCGCAGTCCGCGCAGCTGATCGACATCAGCGGTGACAAGATGCAGCTGCTGCTGGACTTCCCGACCATCGGCGAGCCGCACTACGCGCAGGCGATCCCGGCCGAGGTGATCAAGGACAAGCAGCTCAAGATTTACGGTCTCACGGAAAACCGGAACCCGTTCGCCGTGCAGAGTGAGGACAAGACGCGCGTCGAGCGGCGCGGCCAGACCGTGCACATCTACATGACGGCGATCCGCAGTCACTTCGCGCCCGACAACATCGAAGGCGTGCAGGTGGGTGACACCGCGTACTTCCACGTGACCAACGTCGAGCAGGACTGGGACATTCCGCACGGCTTTGCCGTCATGGGCGCGCGGAACGCCGAGCTGCTGCTGATGCCGGGCGAGACACGCACACTGGTCTGGGTGCCGCTCAAGCCGGGCATCTATCCGTTCTATTGCACCGACTTCTGCTCCGCGCTGCACCAGGAGATGCAGGAGTACGTGCGCGTGTCGCCGCGCGGGTCGGCGGTACCACTGGCCTGGGGTGACCAGCTGAACAAGGCCACCCGCACGGCCGGGCCGTGATCATGAAGAGCAACATGTCGAAGCGCAGCCGCCTCCTGCTGGCGGCGGCTGCGCTGCTGCTCGCGGCCGTCTATTTCCTGCCGCTCTGGAAGGTGCACCTGGTGGCACCGCAGTATCCGGAAGGGCTGGGCATGTACATCAGCGTGGACCGCGTCGAGGGTGTCAGCGAACACGACATTCGCAACATCAACGCGCTCAACCACTACATCGGCATGAAGCCGATCGAGCCGGATGCGATCCCGGAATTGCGTTTCATGCCGATCGTGGTGGCCGTGCTGATCGGCGCCGGCCTGCTGGCCGCGGCCGTGGGGCGACGTTACCTGCTGTACGGCTGGCTCGCGCTGCTCGTCCTCGTCGCGGCGGTCGGCCTGGTCGATTTCTATCGCTGGGGCTATGACTACGGCCACAACCTCGATCTCGAGAACGCGGCCATCAAGATCCCGGGCATGGCTTACCAGCCGCCGCTGATCGGGCGGAAACAGCTGCTCAACATCACGGCGACGTCGCTGCCCGCGGCCGGCGGCGTGATTCTCATCGTTTCGCTGCTGCTGGCGCTGCTTGCGAGCGGCCGGGAATGGCGCAGCGCGCGCAGCGCGCGGCGGCTGGCACCCGCGCTGGCGCTGTGCGTACTCGCGCTGTCCGCGTGTGCGCAGGCCGGCTCGCAGCCGATTGCCTACGGCACCGACGAATGCGCGCATTGCCAGATGGCGATCATGGACCAGCGGTATGCCACCGAGCTGATCACGGCCAAGGGCAAAGTGCACAAGTTCGATTCGATCGAGTGCATGGCCAAATACGAAGCCGTCAACGGCGTGGAAGGCGGCCTCCGTTACGTCACGCCGTACAACGCGCCCGGCCGGCTGGTGCCGGTGGAGGACGCGTTGATCATTCGCACGCCGAAGCTGCCCAGTCCGATGGGCGCCAACCTCACGGCGTTCACGGACATTTCCGCGGCTGAGCTCAGAAAGCGTTATGGCGGTGGCAGCGTCTGGTCGGAATGGTCGCAGGTCGTCGAGTTCGTGGCGGCGAGCAGCGCCAACCAGACGCACGACATGCACGAGATGCACGATTGAAGTTGCCGTATCCGATTCAGGTAGTTGGCTGGCTGGGTCTGGTCGGGCTGGTCATCGCGACACGGGCGCACGCGCAAGTCGAACCGGTCGTGGTGGTCAGCCCGGCCGGGCCCGTACGCAGCGTCGCCGAGGCGCTGCAGCGCGTGGCACCTCACGGCCGTGTAGTCGTGCGCGGCGGCACCTATCGCGAGGGTACGGTCGTCCTCGACCGGCCGGTCGAGCTGATCGGTGAGGCTGCGCCCGTACTGGACGGCGCGGGCGAGCACGAAGTGCTGCGCATCACCGCGAACGATGTGACGGTGCGCGGCTTCGTGATTCGCGATGTCGGCGTCAGCTACGTCGAGGACAAGGCCGGCATCAGGGTCGAGCAGGCGAGCGGCTGCCGCATCGAAGACAACATCCTCCAGAACACGTTCTTCGGCATCTACCTATCGCGCGTCAGCGGCTGCCGCGTGGCCGGCAACCGCATCGAAGGCCAGGCGCAGCGCGAGGCCGCGTCGGGCAACGGTATCCATCTCTGGTACAGCCGCAACATCGAGATCGCAGACAACCGTGTGGCCGGCCACCGCGATGGCATTTACTTCGAGTGGGTGCAGAGCAGTCGCATCGCGGGCAACATCAGCACGGGCAATCTGCGCTACGGCCTGCACTTCATGTTTTCGGACAGCTGCGTCTACTGGCGCAACACGTTCGAGCGGAACAGCGCGGGCGTGGCGGTCATGTATTCGAAGAACGTGGCCATGCTGCACAATCGCATCGCGGACAACTGGGGTGGCGCTGCCTACGGCCTGCTGCTCAAGGACATCCGCCACTCGCAGGTGAGCGGCAACGCGTTCGTGCGCAATACCGTGGCCGTGCACATGGACGGCAGCAGCCACGTCGAGTTCAGGCGCAACCGTTTCGAGCGCAACGGCTGGGCGGCGCGCGTCCTGGCCAATTCGACGGACAACCATTTCGAGGGCAACATCTTCGTCGGCAATCTGTTCGATGTGACCAGCAACAGCCGCTCCAGCTTCGGCAATGTTTTCGCGCGCAACTTCTGGGATGCCTACGAGGGCTACGACCTGGACCGGGACGGCCTGGGCGACGTCGCCTTCCGCCCGGTGCGTTTCTTTTCCGTGCTCATCGAGCAGCATCGGCCGGCCACCATCCTGGTGCGCAGCCTGCTGGGCGATCTGCTGGATGCCGCCGAGCGCGTATTTCCGGCACTGACACCGGAAACGCTGCAGGATGTGCAGCCGCTCATGCGCGAGCCGCGGGTGCGGCCATGATCGAGCTCGCGCGGGTGAGCAAGCGGTTCGGGGCGCGCACCGTCTTGCGCGCGGTGTCGCTGACGGCGCCGGCCGGCCACGTGACCGCGATCGTGGCGCCGAATGCGGCGGGGGAGAGCACTCTCATCAAGATGCTGCTCGGACTGGTGCGTCCGGACGATGGGCGCATACGCGTGCACCAGGTCTGGCTGAACGGGAGCAGTGACTACCGCGCCGGGATTGGCTACATGCCGCAGCGCACGTGCTTTCCGGAAAACCTCACGGGCACGCAGGTGTTGCGGCTGCTGCGCGACCTGCGCGGCAGCCTGGGCACGGTGGATGACGAGCTGATCGATGCCTTCGGCATACGCGCCGAGCTGGACAAGCCGATCCGCACGCTGTCGGGCGGCACGCGGCAGAAGCTGAATGCGGTGACCGCGTTCATGTTCCAGCCACGCGTGCTGATCCTCGACGAGCCGACGGCCGGGCTCGATCCGGTGAGCAGCAGTCTCCTCAAAGACCGGATCCTGCACGCGCGCGACCATGGCACCACGTTTATCCTCACGTCGCACAACATGGCAGACCTGCAGGAGCTGGCCGACCGCGTGGTCTTCCTGCTGGAAGGTGTGGTGACGTTCACCGGCACGCCGGCGGAGCTGTTGGCGCAGACTGGCGAGACCACCATGGAACGCGCCTTTGCCGCGCTCATGACTGCGCGCGCGGCGGAGGCGACCGCATGAGCCCGGTGCTGAAGATCGCGCGCTACCAGATGGCGGACCTGCTGCGCAGCCGCTGGTTCCTCGGTTACCTCGCATTCCTCGCGCTGGCCACCGAGCTGATCCTGCGGATGGGCGGCGCCAGCAAGCTGCTGCTCACGCTCAGCAGCGCCGTGCTGCTGGTCCTGCCGCTCATTGCGCTGACCTTCGGCACCGCGCAGTTCTACAATTCCCGCGACTTCACCGAGCTGCTGCTGGCGCAGCCACTGCCGCGCGTGCAGCTGTTCCTCGGACTTTACCTCGCGCTGGCGTTTCCATTGGCGGCCGGCGTGCTCGTGGCCAGCGGCATCCCGCTGCTCCTGCATGGCGGACTGGATGCCGCGCAGCTGCGCGTGTGGCTGCTGATCGTGCAGATGGGTGCGGTGCTGGCGTTTTGCTTCGTCGGCATCGCGTTCCTGATCGCGTGCCTGACCAGCGACAAGACCCGCGGCATGGGCGCCGCGCTGCTGGTCTGGCTGCTGCTCGCGCTCCTGTTCGACGCGCTGCTGCTGATCGGTGTCGATATGTTCGCCGACTATCCACTCGACAACGCGGTGATCGTCGCGGTGTTCCTCAACCCGATCGACCTGGCGCGTACCATCATCATGATGCAGATGGATGCCGCCGCGCTGATGGGCTACAGCGGCGCGGTGTTCTCCCGGTTCCTGAACAGCACGTTGGGCGCGGGAGCGGCGGCGCTCACGCTGCTGGCGTGGGCCGCGGTGCCGGCATGGCTGGCGGGGCGAAGGTTTCGGCGGCAAGACTTCTGAGGCGCGGGTTCGCGGGCGCTGGCGCGGAGCGCTGGCCGCCGGTCGCGGGAGAAAAAGCGCAGCGCGGGTCGCGGCGCTGGTCGCGGGAGAAAAAGCGCGGCGCTGGTCGCGGGGAAGCGCAATTCGAACGCTTCATCGAATTCTAACCCGCTACCCGCGCTGCGCTTCGTTCCCCGCAACCCGCGACCAGCGATCCGCGCCAGTGCCCGCGGACCCGCGGCCGGCAGCTCTGCCTGGCGGGTTCGCCGGCGCCGGCGCGGCGCGCTGGCCGCCGGTCGCGGGAGAAAAAGCGCGGCGCTGGTCGCGGGCAGACGCGGGGGTCTCGTCGCGGCAAAGCGCTATTCGAATGCCCCTTCAGCAAATCCAGTTTCCGTGCGTGAGTCGCGAGAAACTGCTTGTCGAAATCAAATCTGAAGAGCTGGTCGCTGAGGTCGCGCGCCTGCTCCGCAAAATCCCCTACCGATGCAAAGCGGCCAACGATCTGGAACGGTCCGCGGATTCCACGTATCTAAACACCGGCGAAGGTGCGGCCGCATTCAAACCGCGCGTCAAGGCAATGAAGTACGATATTGCGCGAGGTGAAGCGAGAGAGGTTCAGCGCGCTTTGCGCGCACTCGTTTTGAAGGGCAAACTCAGCGAAGACGACATCATGGTCGCGGATGATCTCGCCGATCACATCATCGGTATGCTGACGAATATGATCAAGAAACTCGAAAAGAGATGCTAATGCTACGCGCTGCACGCGAGGAGCGGGTTCGCGGGCGCTGGCGCGGAGCGCTGGCTGCCGGTCGCGGGAGAAAAAGCG
>CBJLQC010000068.1:0-8920 GCA_966424955.1 uncultured bacterium
TCGTACGTGGCCCTGAGGCCGCTCTCGATGTCATGCTCCGCTCGCCATCCGAGTGCGCTGATGCGGGTCGCGTCGAGGGAAGAGTGCCGCAGCTCACCGCGCCGCTCCGCGGCGTGGTGCACGTCGACCTTGTTGCCGGAAGCCGACATCAGTGTCTGCGCAAGCTCGACCACCGTCGTCTCCCTTCCTGTACCAACATTGAAGGCGCGTTGATCCAGATCGCCGCCCGCGGGCAGCACGGCATTCGACAGCAGCATGTTGGCAGCCACGACATCGGCGACGAATACGTAGTCGCGCGTCTGGTGTCCGTCGCCGTAAACGGTAAGCGGCGTGGCCTTGCGTAGCCGGCTGGCGAAAATCGCGACCACGCCGGCCTCGCCGTGCGGATTCTGCCGCGGCCCATACACGTTGGCATAGCGCAGCGCCGCATATTCGAGCCCGTGCACGTTGCGGTAGTAGTTGAGGTAGTACTCGGCCGTGAGCTTGGACACGCCGTACGGTGAAAGCGGCGCTTTGGGAGCGGTCTCCACCGTGGGCCGCTGTTCCGGCTCGCCGTACACCACGCCGCCCGAGGAAACGAAGAGGATACGCTTCGCCTGATACTTGCGCGCGCATTCCACGATGTTGAGAAAACCGTCCACGTTGATGCGCGCGTCGAACCGCGGATTCTCGACCGACGTACGCACGTCCATCTGCGCCGCGTGATGGTTCACGATGTCGAAGCCCCCTACCTCCTGGAAGAGCTTTTCGACCGCGTCGTCGTTGATGGAAGCCTGCACGAAGGTCGCCCCGGTCGGCACGTTCGTCATGCGCCCGCTGGACAGGTCGTCCAGGATCCAGACGCGATCGCCGCGCCCGAGATAGGCGTCCGCAACGTGACTGCCGATGAAACCCGCGCCACCCGTGACCAACACCCGTTGACTCATTTCGTTCGTTCTTCTCCCTCGTCGATTCCCAGTAGGTAGCGCATGGTGCGCATGACATCCCGTTCGTGGCCGTTGCTGGCCGCTTCCTTCAGGCGCACCGTCGGGCGATGCAGCACCTTTGCGAGGATCTGGCGCGTCAGCGCATCCACGGCGGCGGCGTCGGCCTCCGACAACCCGGTCATGGCGCGCAGCGCCTTATCGACTTCGCGCTGGCGAATGTCTTCGGCATGGGCGCGCAGCTCGCGGATCAGCGGCACGACCTGCAGGCTGCGGTACCAGCTCCAGAAGTCCTCGGCCGCCTCGCTGATGATGCGCTCGGCGGCCGGCACCTGCGCCCGTCGCCGCTCGAGTGCCGCATCCACCACTTGTTGCAGATCATCGATGTTGTAGAGAAAGACGTTGGTCACGTCCCCGACCGCTGCTTCCACGTCGCGCGGCAGCGCGATGTCGACGATCAGCAGCGGCCGGCGACGGCCACGCGGCAGGGCGCGCTCGACCAGCTCGCGGGTCAGCACCGCGTGCGGCGCTGCAGTGGCCGTGATGATGATGTCGACGGTGGTGAGCAGGGCAGGCATGTCTTCATGCCCCGAAGCGCGCGCGCCTACCTTGCCGGCGATATCGCGGGCACGCTCCTGTGTGCGGCTCACGACCGTCGTTTCCGTGACGCCCTCGCTTTTCAGGCACTCGATGGCCAGCTGGCTCATCTCGCCCGAGCCGATAACCGCGGCCGTGCGCCCGCGCAGGTTGCTGAAGATCTTGCGCGCCAGCTCGACCGCCGCCGTCGGAATGGAGGCCGACCCGGTGCCCAGCTCGGTCTGCGAGCGGACGCGGCCACCCACGGCCAGGGCCGATTCGAAGAGGCGGGTCAGGATCGGGCCGGCCGTGCGCGCCTCGCCCGACAGCTCATTCGCGATGTCGAACGCGGCTTTCACCTGCCCCTGGATCTGCGGCTCGCCCAGGATCATCGAGTCGAGGCTCGACGTCACCCGGAACAGGTGCTGCACGACGTCGCGTTCCCGATGGGTGTAGACGAAGGTCTCGGCTTCGGCCGCCGCGATCTGACCCCGCGTGGCCAGCTCGTTGACGAATGCTTCGTGCAACGGCGCGGCGTCTTCTTCCGCCACGTAGTAGAGCTCGCTGCGGTTGCACGTGGAGAGCAGCACGGCTTCCGACGCGTGCTCGCGCTGAACCAGGCCGCGTAACAGCGCGTGCGCCTGCTTCGTATCGAAGACAAAACGCTCGCGTACTTCGAGCGGTGCGGTGTGGTGGCTGATTCCGATCAGCTTCACCGGCATACCGCACACCTCACAGGAAAACGCCTCGGCCGGCCAGCGAGATGCGCAGCACGACGTAAACGGCGACGATGGCGGCAAAGGCGGTCACGGTGACGCGGGCCGCGCGCCGCTCGACGTCGACACGCCCGCGCCGCGAGACCAGCGCGACGGTGAACGCCAGCCAGGAAAACACGGCCCAGATCACCTTGGGATCGTCCATCGTGAGACTGTGGCGGAAGCGAATCGTCCACGCCCAACCCAGCGCCAGGGCCAGCGTCAACGCCGGAAAGCCGATCAGCAGCGCTCGATAGGCCGTTTTGTTCAGCGTCTCGAGCGGGGGTACGAAGCGGAAGACGCGGCCGAAGCGCTTATGCTTCAGCTCGCGAAACTGCAGCAGGTACAGCAGGCTCGCGGCAAACGACACGGCCATGGCCGCGTATGCGATGAAGGCCAGCAGCACGTGCATCGCGAACCACACGCCGCGGAACTCCAGCTCCTCGCCCGACGGCTCGATGCCGCCCGCGACGACACCCAGCAGGATCAGCGCGATCAGCGGCGCGAGCACCAATCCGATGGGCCGCGACTCGGTGACCAGTGACGCAGCCAGCAGACCGGTACCGATGAGGAACGCAAACGAGCTGAGCGAAGCCGCCAGTCCAACCAGCGGCAGCTCGCCGAACTGCGCGGTGAAGGCGATCAGGCCGCCCGCGTGCGCGACGACCGCCGCGGCGACCAGCGGCACCGCGAGGCGCGGCGCCGCGCTGCGGCCGCTGGCAAGTGAAGCACCGAACAGTGCGCCCGCGCCGGCGTACAGCAGCAGCGCGAGCACGTGCAGAGTCGTCGTTATCATATCCACCAATAAAATACGGGCGCCCGCAGGCGCCCGCATCTCATTTCACCGGGCAGGTCCAGCCAGCGTGCTCACGGGCTCTGCTGCCTCGCTACGCGCACCGGCATTTCAGTCGTCAGCGACGTGTGGCGCATCTGCGTGACGCGCACGGTCGCCGTGTTGTTGGTAATCTTGATCACGCGCATCCGCGCGACCGGCTCGGCCGGCAGCGTGGGCGGGGTCGCATGCGGCCGGCGCTCCGGTACGAAAGCCACCACCTCGTCACCAACA
Source organism: uncultured bacterium (assembly GCA_966424955.1). Classification (GTDB taxonomy): domain Bacteria; phylum Gemmatimonadota; class Gemmatimonadetes; order Longimicrobiales; family RSA9; genus CBJLQC01. Next base: position 3,321 of record CBJLQC010000068.1, read on the forward strand.
CGCAGGCCGCGAGCGGCCCCCAGATCGATGAAGGCAACGTCCGCGATCCCGTATATCGGCTGTTCATCCAGGAAATCCAGAATTCGCCCCGTGGCCCCACCATTCACCTGCCGCGGCTCCGCCGTGGGCAGCTGCGGAATGGTCGGGAACGGCATGATCTGGTCGCCTGCCTTCATGTCGGCGAACTGGTGCGTGATGAGCGCGCGCGAGGCCTCCGCGCCGACCGTGTCGACGCGCAGGATACCCATGGGCTTGATCACGCTGCCGTAACCCGGGACAGCTTCCACGACCCGCACGACCAGCAGCCGCTCGCCGACGCGGGCGCGGCCGGTGACATACACCTTGTCACGCGGGTGGAACTGCTGCGCGAATTTCGTGTCTTCGTTGCGCGGATCGACGGCGTTCACGATGCTGCCCGTGATGCCGATGGTGCCGGCATCCGCCACCCAGGGCGCGGCTACCCATTCGTGCGGACGCACGATGGTCTCGCGCTGCACGTCCGTCGTCAGCACGGTCGGCTCGCGCGGCGCGGCCGGCTCCTCGTAGAAACGCGACCGGTTCGGCGTCGCCGCCGCATCCGCTACCACCATTGGCTCCTCGTAAGGCACGCCCAGCAGCACGATTTCCTTGCGTGGCTTCTCCGGAGCCAGACCGGGAATAACCAGCCGCTCGGTCGGATAAATCCAATGCGGATTCTCCACCGTCCGGCGGTTCGCCTCGTAGATCATGGGCCAGCGGAATGGATCGCTCAGGTATGAGCGGGCGAGGTCCCACAGCGTGTCGCCCTTACGGACGACGTGCTCCTTGGATTCCTGCTGCGGCTGCGGCTGTTGGGCCTGTGCGGTCACCGGAACGGCCAGGACCAGTGCACATACCAATACAGCAAATCCCCGCGTCGAGAGGTGCGTCATGACTCTCACGGTCAGTGCTCCGTCTGTATCTGTGATTGTCCAGCGGGGAGGTTGACCGCCAAGTTAGGCGCTAAGTGCCCTAATGTCAATCTCTTAGTTTCGCAAACTCGCGGGCCCAGTACGTGATGATCAGGTCCGCTCCGGCCCGGCGGATCGACAGAAGTGCTTCCCGCATCGCACGTTCGGTGTCCAGCCACCCCAGCTGGCCGGCTGCCATAATGGCGGCAAACTCCCCCGAAACATGGGACGCACAAACCGGGTAGCCGAACTCCTGCTTCACCCGCCAGACGATGTCGAGGTAGGCGAGGGCCGGCTTGACCATGACGATGTCGGCGCCTTCCTCGATGTCGAGGGCGACTTCGCGCAACGCCTCATTGCCGTTGGCGGGATCCATCTGGTAGCCCCGTCGATCGCCGAACTGCGGCGCGCTCTCGGCCACGTCGCGGAAGGGACCATAGAAAGCCGAAGCATACTTGGCCGCGTAGGACATGATCGGAAGGTGCGCGAAGCCGGCATCATCGAGCACGCGGCGCAGCGCGGCCACGCGGCCATCCATCATGTCGGACGGAGCGACCATGTCGGCACCGGCACGGGCATGGCTGAGTGCCTGGCGTGCAAGCAGCTCGAGCGTCTCGTCGTTCTGCACTTCACCTTCGCGAACGACGCCGCAGTGGCCATGCGACGTGTATTCGCACAGGCAGACATCCGTGATCACGAGCAGCTCGGGCAGCTCGCGCTTCAAGACGCGCACGGCTTCCTGAACGATACCGTCGTCGGCATAGCCGGAAGTGCCCAGCTCATCCTTGTGGTCCGGAATGCCGAAGAGAATGACGGCGCCGACACCGAGCTGGAAGGCTTCGCGCGCATCCACCAGCAGCTCATCGACCGACGTCTGACATACGCCCGGCATCGAGCCGATGGGCTTGCGGATGCCGTTACCAGGAACCGCGAACAGCGGCAGAATCAGCTGTCCGGCAGTGAGGTTGTTCTCGCGCACCAGCGCGCGCATGGCGGAGGTCCGGCGCAACCGGCGACCGCGATATACGGGAAACGATGGCATGATTATCTGTCGTTCAAGATTTTCTTCATTACTAACGCATCTTCGAGGGGCTCGAGGTAGTAATTCTTCCTTCGTCCGACCTCCAAAAACCCGAAACTTTTGTAAAGGTCCTGCGCACCCGTGTTGGAGCGGCGGACCTCCAGAAAAATCTCGCGCACGCCCCGTTCTTCGGCATTGTTCAGCACCGCTTGAATCAGCTGGCTGCCGATGCCTTTGCCGCGATACGACTCGTCCACCGCGACGTTGCCCAGCTCACCCTGATCCAGCACGGCCCAGAAAACCGCATACCCCGCGATCTCGCCTCTGATCTCCGCGACCAGCAGCTCGGAATCGCGACGGCGCAGCAGGCCGCGAAACGTGGCCTCGCTCCACGGCATGGTGAAGGTAGCCAGCTCGATCAACATCACCTGCGGCAGGTCTGCGCTGCGCATCCTGCGGATCTCGAGCCCTCTCATCGCTTGAGGGTGCGCTCCGCTCCGGACTCGCGCAGGTAGAGCGGCTCCCATGCGGCCAGGTCTTCGACCCGTCCTGATGCCGGCGCGATGTCGGCCAGCCACAGCAGGGCCGCCGCTCGTGGCACCGCGAAATGCGCCGGCGCCAACCGCGCGCCCGCGCCCTGAATCGCGGAGGCGTAGCGCAGCGCGCCGTCCCCCACGAAAAGGATATCTGACGCCGGTGCGCCGTTCAGCACATCCTCGATGTGCCGCGGCGCAGGTGGCATGAGCACTTCGATGGTATTGAATTCCGGGAAGCGGTACGAAGCGCAGTAGACCTCGTCGCGCCGGGCATCGAACATCGCGCAGATGACGCCGGTGTGCGCGGTCGATGCTGCCAGCGCGGCCAATCCGGAATATGCGAACACCGGGATCGCGAGCGCGCGCGACAACGCCTTGGCGGTCGCGCCGGCGACGCGCAGCCCGGTAAAAGATCCCGGTCCGCCACCCACGATGACTCGCGTCAGGTCGGCCTTCGTGACCCGCGCGCCCGCTAGCGCGTAATCGATGGCCGGCAGTAATGCTTCGGACTGCTTGACTCGGAGTCCGAGCACGACTTCCGACAGCACAGCCCGCCCATGGCCGACCGCAATGCTGCCGAGCTGTGTCGAAGTTTCAATCGCGAGGTAGATCGGCTGGGACATGTTTACGGCAGCGGCAGTGGGGGCGGTTCATGGACCGCAAGCGCAGTGATGATGCGGGTGTCCGCCCGCGAGCCCGGCTGGATGTCGACATCCCACCTGCGCCGGGGCAGCAAGGCCGCGGCGCGCTCCGGCCACTCGATGAGCACGATCTCGTTGCCTTCGCCGAGCTCGCGCCAACCGAGCTCCCATACCTCCTCCGCATCTTCGAGCCGGTACAGGTCGAGATGCGAAACCGTCGCGCCGCCCGGCGTCTCGTAGCGAAACAGAAGATTGAAGGTTGGCGAGGGCATGCCGGCCCGGACGCCGGCGCCGCGGGCAATGGCACGGGCCAGCACGGACTTGCCCGCACCCAGCTCGCCGTGCAGCGCGATTACGACCGGCCGGCGCGTGTGCTGGCCGATTTGTTCACCCCAGGCTTGCAGGCCGCTTTCGTCCAGCTCGATCGGCCCGACCCCGGAGTGCTGGAAGGCCGCTGGCGGTGGCGTGGGCAGGGCACCAGCACCGCCGCGGTCGGCACCTAGCGCGGTGCCGCCTGACCCAGCTTCACGCGGATCTCCAGCAGCTCGTCGCGCAGCAGGGCCGCCCGCTCGAAGTCCAGGTTCTTCGCGGCGTCGCGCATCTGCTGCTCGAGTATCTTCGCCCATTCCTCGAGATTGACCTCGTCTGCGTATTTCGCCTTCGGCTCCGCCACCTTCGCCATGCGCGCCGGCACGCTGACGCGCGCGTCCGCCACGCGCGTGCTCAGCATCTGCTGCTCGATGCTCTTTACGATCGTCTGCGGGGTGATGCCGTGCTGCTCGTTGTAGTCGGCCTGAATCTCGCGACGCCGGTTCGTTTCGTCGATGGCCCGCTGCATCGACTGGGTAATGCGGTCCGCATACATGATGGCCTTGCCGCGCACGTTGCGGGCGGCCCGGCCGATCGTCTGAATCAGCGAACGCGCATCCCGCAGGAAGCCCTCCTTGTCCGCGTCCAGGATGGCCACCAGCGAAACTTCCGGCAGGTCCAGCCCTTCGCGCAACAGGTTGATGCCCACCAGCACATCGAATTTGCCGAGTCGCAGATCCCGCAGGATCTCCATGCGCTCGATGGCGTCGATGTCGGAGTGCATGTAGCGGACGCGCACGCCGATTTGTTGCAGGTAGTCGGTCAGGTCTTCCGCCATGCGCTTGGTCAGGGTAGTGACCAGCACCCGCTCCCGGACTTTCTCGCGCTCCCGGATTTCCGCGATCAGGTCGTCCACCTGCCCCTTGACCGGCCGGATCACGATTTCCGGATCGATCAGGCCGGTCGGCCGGATCAGCTGCTCGACGACGACGCCGGCCGACCGCTGCAGCTCGTAATCACCCGGCGTCGCCGAGACGAACAGCGCCTTGCCCACGATGTCTTCCCATTCCTCGAACTTGAGCGGGCGGTTGTCCAGCGCGCTGGGCAGCCGGAAGCCATGCTCGACCAACGTCAGCTTGCGCGCCCGGTCACCGTTGTACATGGCCCGGATCTGCGGCACGCTCGTGTGCGACTCGTCCACGATGACCAGGAAGTCTTCCGGGAAATAATCCAGCAGGCAGGCAGGGCGCTCACCCTCCGCGCGGCCCGTGAGATGGCGCGAGTAGTTCTCAATGCCCGGGCAGGTGCCGATCTCCAGCATCATCTCGATGTCGAAATGCGTGCGCTGCTCCAGGCGCTGCGCCTCGAGCAGCCGACCTTGCCCGCGCAGCTCCAGCAGGCGGTCCTCCAGCTCCATGCGGATCAGCGCGACGGCACGCTCGATCGTGCTGCGCTGCGTCACGAAGTGCGTCGCGGGATAGATGGCGCAACGCGGCAACCGCACGATCGTTTCACCGGTCAGCGGGTGGAAGCGGCTGATGCGCTCGATCTCGTCGCCCCACAGCTCGATGCGAATCCCCTGCTCTTCATAGGCCGGAAAGATCTCGATGACATCGCCGCGTGCGCGGAAAGTGCCGCGTACAAACTCCAGATCGTTACGCGCGTACTGGATGCGCACCAGCCCTTCCAGGATGTCGCGCCGCGAGAGCTTTTGCCCGACCGACAGCATGAGCATCAGCTCGCGGTACTCGCGCGGATCGCCCAACCCATAGATGCATGACACCGATGCGACGATGATCACATCTTCCCGCTCCATCAGCGACGACGTCGCGCGCAGGCGCAACCGCTCGATGTCTTCGTTGATCGACGAATCTTTCTCGATATATGTGTCGGTCGCCGGCACGTATGCTTCCGGCTGATAGTAGTCGTAGTACGAGATGAAATACTCGACCGCGCTGTTCGGAAAGAACTGCTTGAGTTCGCCGTACAACTGCGCCGCCAGCGTCTTGTTGTGGCTCATGACCAGCGCGGGACGGCCGTGCCGCGCAATCACGTTGGCCATGGTCACGGTTTTGCCCGAGCCGGTCACGCCCAGCAGCGTCTGGAAACTCTGATCCTTGAAGCCGCTGACCAGCTCGTCGATGGCTTGCGGCTGGTCGCCGGA
>CBJLQC010000069.1:0-8902 GCA_966424955.1 uncultured bacterium
TGGCTGCTGATCGACGAGTCGGGCCAGGTGATCAAGACCCAGGTGAAGGAGGGCAGTGGCCACGACGCCCTCGACCAGGCCGCGTTGAAGGTTGCCGACATCATGCAGTTCACGCCGGCACTGAACCGCGATCAGAAGGTCAAGGTCTGGATCTCATTGCCAATCGTGTTCAAGACGCAATAAATCTCAGGGTCGGGCCGGCGCGGCGGACTGCGCCGCCCGGCCCGCTCTTTCAGTTTCAATCAAAAAGGGGAAAAAATGGGCGTTAGTTTGGTCGAGCTGTGGGGCACTATGGGGTGGTTCGCCAAGGGCATCGTGTTCGTTCTCCTTGGCATGTCGATTTATGTAGCGACGATATCCATCCGCAAACTCATCCAGCTCAGCAGGGCCCGTAAGGCCACCATCAAGTTTGCCGGCCCGTTCTCGCAGGCGCTGGCCGCTGAGGACTTCGGCGAGGCCGAGCGCCTGGTCGAAGCGAATCCCAACAGCCACCTGGCCACAGCGTTCCGGCGTGTGTTTCCCAGCATCACGTTCCACTCGCAGGACCATGCGCTCTCCGCGGTCGAAGTCGCGTCCGTGCAGCGCATGATCGACCTGAACAACCTCGAGCAGCTGGCGCGTTTCCGTCGCGGCCTGGGCGTGCTCGCGACGACCGGTGCCACGGCGCCGTTCGTCGGACTGCTCGGCACCACCATGGGCGTGGTCACCGCCTTCACCGGCATGGCCGAAGCGGGCAGCGGCGGTCTGGCCGCGATCTCGGCGGGTATCGCGGAAGCGCTGATCACCACCGCGTTCGGTCTGCTCGTCGCGATTCCGGCGGTGTGGCTCTACAACTACTTCATCAACCGCATCGACTATCTGTCGATGGAGGTGACGTACACGACCAAGGAGTTCATGGACTTCCTGATCCGCTACGAGGCGCGCCTGGAGAATCGGGCGCTGCACCGCGGCAGCGATGCGGCCATGCTGGAGGCCGGCACCCGTCCCGTCGGCGCGCAGGCCGCGGCTGATCGCGCCCGGATGGGGTCCTAACCGTTTAGGAGTTTCACATGGCGAGTTCAGATGTCGGCGGCGAAGCCGCCAGCGGCGGCCAGGAGGCTACCGAATCCGGAGTAATGGGTGACATCAACGTGACGCCGCTGGTCGACGTCATGCTCGTGCTGCTCATCATTTTCATGATCGTGACGCCGCTGATTGCGGCGGGCTTCGTCGCGCAGATGCCGGAAGGCGCGCACCTGAAGGCGCGCAAGGACGATCCGGAACGCACCACGTTCGGCATCGACAAGAACGGCAACTGGTTCATCAACACCAAGCCGATCCGCAAGGAAGACGCGCAGAAGCTGCTCGAGCAGGAGTTCCTGAAGCATCCGGATGACAAGGTGCTGTTCGTGAAGGCCGACCGGAACCTCAAGTACGGCGACATGCTCGTCGTGATGGAGGTGGCCAAGAAGGCGGGCGTCGCCGTGGTTGCCGCGGTGACGGATTCCAAGCCGGGCAGCGAAGAGGACCTGGAAATCGTCAAGGAAGGGCAATAGGAGGTCACATGGGAATCTCAATGGGGAAGACCGGGTCGAGCAGCGTCAGCGACATCAACATGACGCCCATGATCGACGTGCTTCTCGTGCTCATCGTGATCTTCATGATCGCTCAGCCGATGATGCAGAAGACAATGGACATTCAGCTCCCCAAGGAAGAGCGGAATCCGCAGAACGCGCCGCCCAGCACGAACATCGTGCTGCAGATCGAGCCGGGCGGCGTCTACAAGATCAACACGATGCAGGTAGCCCGGAACCGGCTGCAGCAGGAGCTCACGAAAATCTATGCGAACCGTCCGCAGAAAATCATTTTCGTGAAGGCCGGCAAGGAGATCGTGTATCAGGACGTCATCGCCGCTATGGACGCAGCGCGCGGCGCCGGCGTAAAAGTGATCGGCGCTGTACTGCCCAGCCAGGAGGAGCAGCTGGGTATGTAGGCGACCGGCTGCGCTGCCTGGGCGGCGCCTCGATCGAACCAACCCCCGAAGCGGCCGCATCAGCGGCCGCTTCTTTTGTCCCCATTGTAAGCATTTCCTCCCTTGATTTTGAGTCGCCGAAAAGCGATTCTCCGGCGCCCGTTTCCGAAACAAGTCCTACCGGAGCCGTACATGCTTTTCATGCTTCAGGAAGTACAACACCGTGGGGGTGGTGAGGCCAGTCTCGTTCTGCCCGATTTGTCGACTGCGACATTTCTCGGCCTGGACGGGCGCTCGCTGCTCATGCTCGGGTTGCTGGTCTGTCTGGGTGGCCTCGCCTTCGGCATGGCGGCCTTCGTGCAGCTCAGGAACATGCCGGTCCATCGCTCGATGAAGGAAGTCTCCGAGCTGATTTACGCGACCTGCAAAACGTATCTGGCGACCCAGGGCAAGTTCCTGGCGATCCTCTGGGCCTTCATTGGCGCCATCATCTTCGTCTATTACGCGGTGCTGCAGGACATGGAGATGATCAAGGTCCTCACCATCCTGGCGTGCAGCGTGATCGGCATCCTGGGCAGCGCCGGCGTGGCCTGGTTCGGCATCCGCGTCAACACATTCGCCAACTCGCGCGCTGCCTTCGCGTCCTTGCGCGGGAAGCCGTTCCCCACCTATGCGATTCCGCTGAAGGCGGGCATGAGCATCGGGACGATGCTGATCAGCGTCGAGCTGCTCATCATGCTGGTGATCCTGCTCTTCGTGCCGCGCGACTTTGCCGGCCCCTGCTTCATCGGCTTCGCCATCGGCGAGTCGCTGGGCGCGGCCGCGCTGCGCATTGCGGGCGGCATCTTCACGAAGATCGCCGACATCGGCTCCGACCTGATGAAGATCGTCTTCAACATCAAGGAAGACGATGCCCGCAATCCGGGCGTGATCGCCGACTGCACCGGTGACAATGCCGGCGATTCGGTGGGCCCGACCGCGGACGGCTTCGAGACGTACGGCGTCACCGGCGTCGCCCTGATTTCATTCATTCTGCTGGCGGTCGCCGATGCCGGCGTGCAGGTGCAACTGCTGGTCTGGATCTTCTCGATGCGCATCATGATGGTGCTGGCCAGCATCTTCTCGTACTGGATCAACGAAGCATTCGCGCGCGGGCGCTACGCGCATGCGGACCGCATGAACTTCGAGCACCCGCTCACCTCGCTGGTGTGGCTGACGTCCATTGTTTCGGTGGTACTGACCTTCCTGGTGTCGCGCCTGATGGTGCCGTCGCTGGGCGGCGACACGACGTTGTGGTGGAAGCTCTCGCTCATCATCAGCTGCGGCACGATCGCGGGCGCGGTCATACCCGAGCTCGTGAAGGTCTTCACCTCGACGGGATCGCGGCATGTGCGCGAGATCCTGACCTCTTCGCGTGAAGGCGGCGCCTCGCTCAACATCCTGAGCGGCCTGACGGCGGGCAACTTCAGCGCGTACTGGATGGGGCTCGCGATCATCTCGCTGATGGGCCTGTCCTACTGGGCCAGCCTGCAGGGGCTCGGCGCGCTGATGATGGCGCCGGCCGTCTTCGCGTTCGGGCTGGTCGCTTTCGGCTTCCTGGGCATGGGGCCGGTCACCATCGCCGTCGATTCCTATGGGCCGGTGACCGACAACGCCCAATCGATCTTCGAGCTATCCGTGATCGAGACGCAGCCGAACATCCACGCCGAGCTGAAGCGCGACTTCGGATTCGACGTCGATTTCGAGAAGGCCAAGCATTTCCTCGAGGAGAACGACGGCGCGGGCAACACCTTCAAGGCGACGGCCAAACCCGTGCTGATCGGCACCGCCGTGGTGGGCGCGGTCACCATGATCTTCGCGATCATCGTGTTGCTCACCAATGGCCTGTCGGAAAACATCGACAAGCTTTCGCTGCTGCACCCGCCTTTCCTGCTCGGTCTGATCACGGGCGGCGCCGTGATCTACTGGTTCACCGGCGCATCCATCCAGGCGGTGGTGACGGGCGCGTACCGCGCGGTCGAGTTCATCAAGGCGAACATCCGGCTGGAAAGCGCGGAAAAGGCCTCGATCGAGGATTCCAAGAAAGTGGTTGAGATCTGCACGCAGTACGCGCAGAAAGGCATGTTCAACATTTTCCTGGCCGTGTTCTTCTCGACGCTGGCGTTCGCCTGCCTGGAGCCATTCTACTTCATTGGCTACCTGATCTCGATCGCGATCTTCGGGTTGTACCAGGCGATCTTCATGGCCAACGCGGGCGGCGCCTGGGACAACGCCAAGAAGCTGGTCGAGGTCGAGCTCAAGGAGAAAGGCACCGATCTGCATGCAGCGACGGTGGTTGGTGACACCGTGGGCGATCCCTTCAAGGACACGTCTTCGGTGGCCATGAACCCCATCATCAAATTCACCACGCTCTTTGGCCTGCTGGCCGTCGAGCTGGCCATCGGTCTCGAGCGCAACGTGAGCGCGACGCTGGCTGTCGCGTTCTTCCTGGCGTCTACCTTCTTCGTCTGGCGCTCGTTCTACGGCATGCGTATCCAGACGACGGGCTCCGAGAACTGGCGTGTGCAGGTCGATGCGGCAGCCGCTGCCGCCGACAGTTAGCAGTCAGGAGCTACCGAAACGAGCGGGGAGGCGGATGCGGTCCGCCTCCCCGTTTTCGTTGCACACACCTCGTTTCGAGCGGGAGATCCCCCCGCACTTTTCGGTGTAACAACGCTTCGTGGAACTCACCAGTGTTGGCACCCGCCTCTTCTTCACCCGCCCCCAGCGGGAGGACAAAGACACGGCCAGGTCGGCCGCGGTATCGGGCGTATTCCACCTGCTGATCATTTTGCTGATCGTGGGGCTGACACGGGCCGGCGTACTCGTGACGACCGGCGAATTGGGGGTCGGCACTGGCATCGGCGCCGGTGCGGCGGGCGGCGGTGGTGGCGGCGGGCGCGAGGATGTCCTGAGCATCCTGATCTCGGAGCCCGATCCGGAGCCAGTCGTGGCCGAGGACCTCGTCATTCCGGAGAAGGTAGAGGCGGTGCCGGAACCTGTAGCCGAAGAGCCGCCCGTTGACGAGGCCAGGATTGCCGTGGCCGACTCTATGCCAAAAGCGAACCTGGCAACGGCGCCCCCAAATCCGCCGGGGGGCGCCGGTACCGGCCAGGGAACGGGCACCGGCCCCGGCACGGGGCCGGGATTCGGACCGGGGAGTGGTGGCGGCACGGGCGGCGGCAGCGGGGGCGGCATCGGGTCGGGCATCGGTCCCGGGACCGGCCGTGGCGAGATCCAGGGAGCCCGGCCGGAGGTGCTGCTGGTTCCCCCCACGCCGCCCGGCAACGTGCGGGGGAAGGCCGTGCTGGTCCGGCTCCACGTCGACTCGACGGGCGTTGTCCGCGAAGCCGAGATCATCCCTTCCACCGGCAATCGCAAGTACGACGATACGCTGAAGAAAACGGCGTTCGGGTGGCGCTTCAGCGCTGGGCGTGACAAAAACAATCGGCCGATTGCCGTGCTGTTCGACGTGACATTTACATTCTAAATGCTAGGCGGCATCATTCGCCCCCATGCATTCCGACAGTCCAGCTGAACAACCGCCGCAACCGGCCAGCATCCTTGCGGCGGCCGGACATACGGAAGCCCATGGCCACCCCCCCTCGACCGGCCTGCGGAATCTCAGCCTGCTGGTGCTCGGCGCCCTCGGCATCGTTTACGGTGACATCGGCACGAGCCCGCTGTACGCGCTGCGCGAAGCGTTTCTGCCGACGCACCATATCCGGCCGGTGCACGACAACGTGCTGGGCGTCCTGTCGCTGATCTTCTGGGCGCTGCTCCTGGTCGTGGTCTTCAAATACCTGACGTTCATCATGCGCGCCGACAACCGCGGTGAAGGCGGCATCCTCGCCCTGCTGGCGCTGCTGCACACGCGCACGCGCGCCATCGCTCCGGCCCTGGTGCTCGGCCTGGGGTTGTTCGGCACCGCGCTGCTTTATGGCGAAGGGGTCATCACGCCGGCCATTTCGGTGTTGAGCGCGGTCGAGGGACTGGGCGTCGCGACGCCGGCGCTGTCCAATTTCATCGTGCCGGTCACGGTCATCATCCTGATCGGCCTCTTCCTCATGCAGCGGCACGGCACGGCGCGGGTCGGCATCATCTTCGGACCGATAACATTGGTCTGGTTCATCGCGCTGAGCGTGATCGGACTGTCGTGGATCGTGCGCGCGCCGGAAGTGCTCACCGCGATCAGCCCGCACTATGCGTTTCGTTTCTTCGTGAACAACGGCGTCACCGGCTACTGGCTGCTCGGCTCGGTGGTGCTGGCGGTTACAGGCGCGGAAGCGTTGTATGCCGACATGGGTCATTTCGGCAAACGCCCGATCCGCACCGGCTGGTTCTTCATCGTTTTTCCGGCGTTGCTGCTGAACTACTTCGGACAGGGCGCGCTGCTGCTGACGCGCACGCATGTGAATCATCCTTTCTACGAGATGATCCCGTCGTGGGGCCTTTATCCGATGGTCGGCCTCGCCACCGCGGCCGCGATCATCGCGTCGCAGGCCCTGATCTCCGGCTCATTCTCATTGACGCGGCAAGCCATCCAGCTGGGCTATTTCCCGCGGCTGGCCATCGTGCATACCTCCGCCAAGGCGGAAGGACAGATCTACATCCCGCAGGTCAACACCGCCCTGATGGTGGCGTGCATTGCACTGGTGCTGGCGTTCCGCGAATCGACGAATCTGGCCGCCGCGTACGGCCTGGCCGTGGTCGGCACCATGACCATCAGCTCCATCCTGTTCTATTTCGTGGCGCGCGAGCGCTGGCACTGGAAACCCTGGCAGGCGGCCGCGTTGTGCAGCGTCTTCCTGGTTACCGAGCTGGCCTTCCTGGGCGCCAACATCGTGAAGTTCATGCACGGCGCGTGGCTGCCGCTCGTGATGGGGCTGGTCGTATTCACGATCATGAGCACGTGGAAGCGCGGGCGCAGCATTCTGGGCGCGGTGTTCGCTCGCAATGCATTCCCGCTCGACCTGTTCATCCAGGAGCTGACAACCAAGCCGCCGCACCGCGTGCCGGGCGCCGCGGTTTTTCTCAGTGCCAACACGCAAGGCGTGCCACCGGTGATGCTGCACCATCTGAAGCACAACAAGGTGCTGCATGAGAAGGTGGTGCTGCTCTCCTTCGTTACCGAGGACGTGCCGTTCGTGCGCAGCGAGGACCGCATCGATGTGATCGATCTGGGCGCGCACCTCTACCGCGTCTCGGCGCATTTCGGATTCATGGAAAAGCCCATCGTGCCCGATCTGCTGAACCGGCTGCGCGCGCACGGCCTCCAGTTGAAGCTGCAGGACACGACGTTTTACCTGGGGCGCGAAACCCTGCTGCCGGCAACGAAGAGGCGGGGCATGATGCGCTGGCGCAAGAAGCTGTTTGCGCTCATGCACCGCAACGCGCAAAGCCCGGCTGCATTCTTCGAGATCCCGGCCAATCGCGTGGTCGAGCTGGGCGCACAAATCGAATTGTAAGCAAAGGACGAAGCATGAGTATCTTTTGGCGCAAAAGCATTGATCAGCTGCGTGCCGACGCTGCCAGTGGGCAGCTGCGCCGGGCGCTCGGTCCGGTGCAGCTCACGACGCTCGGCATCGGCGCGATCATTGGCGCGGGAATTTTCGTGCTGACGGGCCAGGCCGCCGCCCAGCACGCCGGACCCGGCATCGTGCTTTCGTTCGTGCTGGCCGGCGCGGCGTGCGGCTTTGCCGGCCTGTGCTACGCGGAGTTCGCGAGCATGATACCCGTGGCCGGCTCAGCCTATACCTATGCCTACGCGACCATGGGCGAGCTGCTGGCCTGGATCATCGGCTGGGATCTCATTCTCGAATACTCGCTGGGGGCCGCCACGGTCGCCGTCGGCTGGTCGGGGTACGTGGTCAGCTTCCTGACCGACCTCGGTATCCACTTCCCGCTGGCCTGGGCCAATCCGAGTGGCCTGCCGATCCTCGTCGATGGCGTAGCGACCGGTACCGGCATCTTCAATCTGCCCGCGGCCCTCATCGCGCTGCTGGTCACGGCACTGCTGGTAGTGGGTATCCGCGAATCGGCGTCGGCGAACGCCACCATCGTCGTGATCAAGGTCGTCGTCGTGCTGCTTTTCATTGCGTTCGGCGCGTCGTTCGTGAATCCCGACAACTGGTCGCCGTTCGTTCCGGCCTCAACCGGCACATTTGGCGAATTCGGGTGGAGTGGCATCGTGCGGGGTGCTGCCGTCGTATTCTTCGCGTACATCGGCTTCGACGCGGTGTCGGTGGCGGCGCAGGAAGCGCGCAATCCGCAGAAGGACATGCCGGTCGGTATCCTGGCGTCACTGGTGATCTGTACCGTGCTCTACATCGCGGTATCGCTGGTGCTCACCGGCATCGTGCCCTACACCCAGCTCAACGTCCCCGACCCGATCGCGGTGGGCATCAACGCCACCGGCCTCACCTGGCTGAAACCGTTCATCAAGCTGGGCGCGATTGCCGGGCTGTCGAGTGTCATCCTCGTGATGATCATGGCGCAGCCGCGCATCTTCTATGCGATGTCACGCGACGGATTGCTGCCGCCCGTTTTCAAGCGGATTCACCCCAGGTTCCGCACGCCCCACGTCACGACGATGGTAACCGGTCTGGCGGTCGCGCTGACGGCCGGGGTGTTCCCGATCGGGGAACTCGGACACATGGTCTCGATCGGCACGCTGCTGGCCTTCGTGATCGTGTCCCTCGGTGTGCTGGTGCTGCGCTACACGCACCCGCATATCGATCGACCCTTCAAAACGCCGGGCATGCCGGTGGTCCCCCTGCTCGGGGCGGGCAGCTGCTTCTATCTCATGTCGTTCCTGCCGCTCGTGACCTGGCTGCGGCTGCTGGTGTGGCTGGCGATAGGGCTGGCCATCTATTTCCTGTATGGTGCGCGCGCGGCCGCGCGCGCCCGTGC
>CBJLQC010000070.1:0-8865 GCA_966424955.1 uncultured bacterium
AGGTTAAGAGCGCGAGCGCGAGGGATTGCAGCGATGGTAAACCACGCGAGAAATCGAAACAACGCGCGCTCGCGCTCGCGCTATTAACCTCTTAACCTGTCGTTGTTAACGAGAACGCGGGGTAAGCCGCGGCGGTACCGTGAATGGTCCGTTAAAAGGAAAGGTCGTAAAGATGGCAGTTCGTATCCGTTTGCGCCGCGTCGGGCGCAAGAAGCAGCCCAGCTATCGCATCGTCGTCACCGAGTCGGAGAATCCGCGCGGCGGCACCTATCTCGACACTCTCGGCTTCTACAATCCGCGCTCCAAACCGGCGGAATTGCGCATCGACCTGGCAAAGATCGATCAGTGGCTGGAGCGGGGCGCGAGCATGAGCGAAACCACGGAAACGCTGGTGCGCAAGGCACGCCGCGGTGGTACCGCCGAGCTGAAGGTTTCGAGCACCACGCCGACGAGCGAGCCGGGCGAAGCGGAGTAGCGTTCTCCCTCCGATCAGCGCATCCCCAGAGCGTATGAATCAGCCGAGCCATCTGGTCGTCGGTCACGTTACCAAGCCACATGGAACCAGGGGCGAGGTATTCGTGTGGCCGCTCACCGACAACGCGGACTCGGTCTATGCGTCCGGCAGCGAGGTGGTGATCGGTGATGAGCACGGCAGGCTGGACGCGAAGGCGGGGACCCTGGTGGTGGACAGCACGCGCGAGTTCAAGCGCGGGCTGCTGGTGAGGTTCAAAGGGCTGGCCGATCGCAACGCGGTGGAACGGCTCGGCAACCGGTATCTGCTGGTGCCGATCGAGCATGTGCAGCCGCGCGCCGAAGACGAGGTCTACTATCACGAGCTTCTGGGCATGCGCGTCGTGACCAGGGAAGGCGAAACGGTGGGTGAGGTGAGCGAGGTCTATGAGACCGAGCCCGCGCACCTGCTGGAGGTCAAGAGCGAAAGCGGCAAAGTGCATCTCGTTCCATTCGCCGAGCGGATCGTGAAGGAGGTGGACGCCGCCCATGGCCTGATCGTGATCAAGCCACCCCCGGGGCTGCTGGATCTGTGAAGATCAACATCGTCACGATCTTCCCGGAGTTCTTTGCGACACCGCTGTCGCTCAGCATACCGGGACGGGCGGCGAGTGCGGGACTGGTCGAATACAACGTCGTTGATTTGCGTGACTACACACACGACCGGCACCAGACGGTCGATGACTACGCGTTCGGTGGCGGCGCCGGCATGGTCATGAAGCCGGAGCCCTTTTTCGAGGCGGTGGCGGCCCTGGGCGCGCGTGGTCCCGTGCTGCTGATGTCGGCGCGGGGACGGCCGTTCGCGCACAACGATGCCGTCCGTTTGTCCGTCGCGGCCGAATTGACGTTGTTGTGCGGCCATTACAAGGACGTGGACCAGCGGGTCGCGGACCATCTGGCCACCGAAGAGGTTTCGCTCGGTGATTTCGTTCTGAGCGGCGGCGAGTTTGCCGCGCTGGCGATCACGGATGCCGTAGTCCGGCTCCTGCCGGGCGCGCTAGGCACCCACGAAGCCGCGGCGACGGACTCGTTCTACGACGACGAGGGGCTGCTCAGCCCGCCGTCGTACACGAGACCGGCCGAATACCGGGGCATGGTGGTACCGGAAGTCCTGCTTTCGGGCGATCACGCGAAGGTCGCGGCGTGGCGGCAAAGTGAGGCGGAGCGGCTGACGCGGGAGCGCCGGCCCGACCTGTGGCAGAAATACGAAAAGTGAGTTATAATAAAAGACTATGGACATCGTAGAGCAGGTAAGCCGAGAGCAGCTGCGGGACGGCATTCCGCAGTTTGGCCCGGGCGACACGGTCCGCGTGAACGTGCGCGTTCGTGAAGGCGAAAAGGAACGCATCCAGGCTTTTGAGGGTGTTTGCATCGCCCGCAAGGGTGGCGGTGTGAGCGAAACGTTCACGGTCCGCAAGGTTTCCAGCGGCATTGGCGTCGAGCGTATCTTTCCGGTACACTCGCCCTCTCTCGAGTCCATACAGGTCGTGCGTCGCGGTCATGTGCGCCGCGCCAAGCTGTACTACCTGCGCGCACTGCGCGGGAAATCTTCGCGCATCCGCGAAAAGCGGTCGTAACGCTGCGCGCGCACCATAAAGAGCCCGGGAACACGAAGTTCCCGGGCTTTTTTGTTTTCACGCCAGTCACGCGCATCGGATGTTATATTTTCCGGCGCATGGCTTCCAGGCGACCCAAGACGAAAGCGGGGCGCGCGCGCGCGCTCACGTGGCGGCTGAAGAAGCTGCTGGTAATGGAACGCGCACTTTGGGATCAGGGGCTCGAGCTGGTGGCGGGCGTCGATGAGGTCGGACGCGGACCATTGGCGGGACCGGTGATCGCGGCTGCGGTGATCCTGCCGGCGGGTGTCGGCATCCGTGGCGTCGATGATTCGAAAAAGCTGACGGCCGAGAAGCGCGAAAAGCTGGTGCTGGAGATTCGCGACAAGGCGCTGGCGATCGGCATTGGCGCGGCCAGCACGCGGGAAATCGATCGCATCAACATATTGCGGGCCTCCCACCTGGCGATGGCGCGCGCCATTCAACGCCTGCCGCGCGCGCCGCAGCACGTCATTGTCGATGGCCTGCCGGTTCCGGAGCTCGGACCGAATGCCAGCTTCGTGGTCGATGGCGATGCGAAGGTGCATTGCGTGCCGTGCGCGTCGATCGTAGCCAAGTGCGTTCGGGATCGGCTGATGCGCATGTTGGCGACGCGTTATCCGGTATACGGCTGGGAGCACAACTGCGGCTACGCCACGCTGGATCATCGCACGGCCATTTTCGATGCCGGTTTCTCGCCGCACCATCGGCGGTCTTTCGATTTGAATTCGCAGCTCACGCACGAGCTCAGCGCGGACTGACGCATGAGATGCGCGGCGGCGGCAGCCCTGTTCTGCGCGATGTTGGCGGCATGCGAGCCGCCGCCGCGGCAGCCGCTGCGCGGGGAAGGCAGCCGGCCGCAGGCGGAAGTCGCGCGGGCCCCGCAAGTCACCGCGCAGACGCGCTTTCACATGGCCCAGCCCCTCGCCGAGATGAAGGACAGCGCCGAACGCGTCGCGCGGTTGCGCGAGCAGGCCAGGGGTGTCGTGGTACCCACCTACGGGCAAGTGACACCGCAGGAGCTGAACGTGGTCAACGACACGGTCTACGAAATCCGGACGATCGCGCGCGTCCGCTTCTATCCTCTGCCCGCTGGGGGCTGGACCGATACCACCTGGACGAGCGAGCCGGGTCTTTACACCGAGCTGGTGCGGGCTACCCACGATGACTACGGATTGCTCGTCACCGAGCGGCGGGGCCGCTGGCTGCGCGTGTATTTCGGATTTGCGGGGGACGGCTCGCCGCGCAGCGGGTGGGTGAACCTGGTGCCCGGGAAATCGGTGTATCACGATTTCGACCAGCAGCTGGTCGAGTTCTCGACGTCGCTGACCGATCCGGCGAACACGCAGTTCTTCGCTGCCCCGGGCGGCCAACCCGTGGCGGTCGATTTGCGTCCGAGTTATACGCTCGCGGTCCTGGACGTCACTCCAGAGTGGATCCAGGTCGTGCTCATGAGGCCGGATACCAGCGCATGCACGGGCAATGAAAACCACCGCGTGGCACGCCGTGACACCGTGTGGGTGCGGCGCTTCAGCCCGGGCGGCAAACGACAACTCACATCTGCAATCGCAGGCTGCTGACATGCATACCGAGCATTTGCAAAACGTCCGTCCGATTACGGTAATCGCGGCCTGGCTCGTTTCCATCGCTGTGACATCGCTCATCCTGCTGGCGCTGCTTGGCCTGCGCCTGCTCGATGCGGACGCGCCCAGCACGCGGGCGGCCATGGCGGCGGTCGCGCTCGGGTTCATCGCGGGTGGCGTGTTCGCGGGTGTGCGTGCCGCGCAGGCGCCGATCCTGCACGGCGTCGCCATCGGAATGTTTTCGCTGGTAGCGTGGTTCGTCCTGGGCTTGCTGTCCCACTCGTTGTTGCAGGGCTCGGTGTGGGATGTTGGGCGCGACCTGACCATCACCGCGGTGATCGTGCAGATCATCGCGAGCATTGTCGGAGCGCGGCTGGGTTATCGGCTGGCGCTGCGGGGGAATGTCTAGAATTGCGACGCTGCTCATTATCTTCGCGGCAACGATGCTGGCCAGCACGATCGCAGTCGGGCAACGCTGGCGTTATGTAATCGAGCCGAACCTCAGCTACGACGGTCAATTCACTTTCGCGCGCATCCGCTACACCGTGCATGGCCGCAGCGGCTGGGAATTCGACTATCCCGCGATGGAGCGCAACCTCATGAGCATGGTGCGGGAGGTGACGTCGGTCGCCCCGCACGTCGACGGCAGCAACATCCACACGCTGAACGATCCCGAGCTGCTCAAGTATCCGATCGCGTATCTTTCGGAGCCCGGTTACTGGGTCCCAGACTCGAGCGAAGTCGCCGGCCTGCGCACCTATCTGGAGAAGGGCGGATTCCTGATCGTCGACGACTTCATGCGTGGGGAATGGCGCAACTTCGAGCGGCAGATGCTGCGCGTATTGCCGAAGGCGCGCATCGAGCGACTGCCAGTATCACATCCGGTATTTCAGGCGTTCTTCCCGTTGGCGACGCTGGATATGTCGTATCCCCACGACGCGAGTCTGAAGGCCGAGTTCCTGGGCATTCACGAGAACAACGACCCGCGCCAGCGGCTGCAGGTGATCATCAACTACAACAACGACATTGGTGATTACATGGAGTGGTCGGGCGCGGGCTGGTGGCCGGTCAACATCACCAACGACGCCTACAAGCTGGCCATCAACTACGTGATTTACGGACTCACGCATTGAGCGGGATCGTTATGGGGCTCGTCCTTCGTCCTCCGGATCGGTGCGGGATTGGGCTTGTCCTCGTCCTCGGGATTGGGTGGTTGCGGTTGAGGCAGGGGGCTGATTCTGCTAGATTTTCGCGGGCTGGTAGCTCAGCGGTAGAGCAGGGGCCTTTTAAGCCCAAGGTCGTGGGTTCGATCCCCACCCGGCCCATTCACAGAGAGTAAATAGCCACGCCGGAGACGTTTCCGGCGTGGCTTTTTCATCGTGCCGGCTGAAATCACGCCACGCTAACGGGACGCTTCGAGATTCTGGATGACGGCCATGATATTGCCTTCCGAGTCCTTGAACCATGCGGCCCTGGCGCCACCGGCGGTCATGATGCCGTTCTCGTCGGTCCCGGGCAGGTCGTACTTCTCCAGGGTAACTCCGCGAGCCCTCAACTCGGCGACCTCCGCTTCGATGTCGGCGACATCCCAGAAGGCCTGGCTGGCCTTCGACGTCCCGGCGTTCGGCGTCGGATAAAGAAAGCAGGCGGTGCCTTTGCCGAACTCGTACACTACGCCGCCCGCGGTCTCCTCTTTGGGCGTGAAGCCGAGCTTCTCCTCATAAAACTGTCGGGCCCGAGCGATATCCTTCGCCGGGATATATGAGTACATCGCTGATCGCTGGAGCATTGGGGCGTCTTCCTTGGCTGCGCTGCGCGGCCTCTTAGTCACCATCGGCCTTCAGTTTATCTGGCGCTTAGTGCCCGGCCCAGGATGGTGGATCGCTGGCCGGAAACGAATCGTCGAGCGTATCGTCGATGATGTCCGGGTAGGCGCGATGTTGTGACTGCGCGCTTCGAGCATCCGTTCGCTTCGGCTCCATCGTCACCGCGCGTCGCTTGTCTTGCGATGTGTTGATCGTCTGCCTCTGCTTCTGTTCGTCGCTATTCATAGCTGCCCTGACGTTCTCCCAGTGCCGTGTCGAAGCCCGCTTTGAGGGCGGGGTGGTCATGCCACAGTTTCCAGCCGATCAGTCCGGCACCAATGAGATTACCGATGGCCAGCAACACCCAGGTGAGATGCTCGAGCAGGTCGGTGCCATGCAGCAGCGCAATGAACCCATAGATCAGCGCTTCGGACACGACAAAAGCGAGAAAAGCGCCGGCCAGCAGAGATGGACTGCGGCCGGATGCATGCACGACGGCGGTCGCCAGTAATCCGATCGCAGCAAAAACGGCGTAATGGAGAAACGTGTAACCGATGAAGGCGGCGACCGGCGAATCAACCATCATCGGCACGCGGAATACCCGGCCGAACGCCATCCCCAGGCGCACGGGTGTGAAGAAGACGTCAGCTGCTACCACATCGACGATGAGAAACCACAGCGCCACGCCGGTGGCTCCCAGCAAGCCGGCGATCACGCCCTCCCGCCAGGTGCCGTGTCGCTTCCGTTCTGCTGCCACGCTCGCCTCCGTTCCCCGGACCCGAGCGGTCACGACGCAAAAAGGGCACCGGAGCCCATGATCTCGAGCAGGGAACCGGAGTTTCGGCGATTCTGCTTGATTCATCGCAGAGGAGGACGCAGTAGTACCGCATTTGGCTGCCGAGAGCGCTTCGATACGAGCGGTCGTCAGCCCGACGCGTCCGGGCCACGGCCTCCTCTGAGATGAAAACAGCAGAGGCGTATGGGTGTAGCTTCCCTGCTCGAAAGCGATTACGTCCGCGTTCGAGTCGGCCCCGGGCCGTAGCGCCGCAGCTTTTCGTACAGCGTCTTGCGATCGATGCCGAGAATGCGTGCCGCTTCGGTCTTGTTGCCGCGCGCGCCCGCCAGCACGGCGCGTATATGACTGGCCTCGACTTCAGCCAGCGAGCGGGCATTCTCGGAAATGCGCACGCCACTCTTCATGTTGGCCGGCAGGTCGGGCACATCGATCGCCCGGCCCTCGCTCATGATGGCGAGCCGCTGCACCAGGTTGCGCAGCTCGCGGACGTTGCCGGGCCAGTAATGTTCGCGGAAGACGCGCAGCGCGGCATCGGTGAAGGTGATGGGCGGAATGCCCAGCTCTTCCGAGTACTTGCGCGCGAAATGGCCGGCCAGCAGGAGTACATCGTCGTCGCGATCGCGCAGCGGCGGCACGCTCAGGGCGAGGACGTTGATGCGGTAGTACAAGTCCTCACGAAATGCCCCTTTCGCCACCAGCTCTTCGAGCGGCTTGTTGGTGGCGGCGACCACACGCACGTCGATGCGGCGCGGGCTGCTCGATCCGACCATGTACAGCTCACGCTCTTCCAGCACGCGCAGCAGCTTCATTTGCGTGGCCGCGCTGGTCTCGCTGATTTCGTCGAGGAAGATGGTGCCGCGGGCGGCCGCCTCGAAGAAGCCGACGCGATTTCGATCAGCGCCCGTGAAAGCCCCGCGCACATGCCCGAACAGCTCGCTTTCCAGCAGCGTGTCGGGAATCGCGCCGCAGCTCACGGGTACGAACGCCGCGCCACGGCGCGCACTGGCATAATGGACGGCGCGCGCGACCAGCTCCTTGCCGGTGCCGCTTTCACCGGTAATCAGCACGGTCGCGTCGCTGGCCGCCGCCCGCTGGATGGCGCTGAAGAGCTTCTGCATGACCGGCGCGCGCGCGATGAGACCCTCGAACTCGGCGTGACCGGCCGCGGAGTCGAGCGCCGAGGCACGCTGCCGCCGATCGAGCGCACGTGCCACCGCGTTGAGCAGCTCTTCCTCGGTATATGGCTTGACCAGGTATTCGGACGCGCCCGATTGCAGCGCTTCGACGACGCCATCCACGCTGGGATAGCCGGTGACCATCATGATTTCGGTGTCGGCGATGTGCTCGCGAACGTGGCGCACGAGCTCGAGGCCGCTTTCCGCGCCGAGACGCAGATCGGTGATCACGAGGTCGAAGTGCGCCTGCGCGAGCGCAGCCTGCGCCTCCGTGATCCGCCCGGCATGACCAACGTCGTAGCCGGCCGCGGTCAAATGCCGCTCCATGAGCTGCACCGCCGCCGGAATGTCATCAACCACCAGGATGCGCATCGTTCTACTCATGATGCCACCGGGAGAGTAATGTCGAACCGAGTGCCTTCGTCGGGAGCGCTGTGCACGGCAATCGTGCCATCATGCGCGGTCACGATGCCTTCCACGACGGCCAAGCCCATACCCGTGCCTTCCTTGCGTGTCGTGAAAAAGGGTTGAAACGCGCGCGCGCGAGTCGCCTCGCTCATGCCGATGCCGGTATCGGCGACCGTCACGCGGACGCCGCCATCGGCAGCGCTGGTTGCCTTGATGGTGATACGCCCGCCCTGCGGCATGGCTTGCGTGGCGTTGACCACCAGGTTGACCAGGATCTGCCGGAACTGATCGGGATCGGCGGAAACGGCGGGCAGGTGCGGCTCGAGCACCAGCTCCAGCTGGGCGCCCGTCTTCGCGCAAAGCGCCTGCAGGAACGGCCCGGCATCCCTGACCGCGTCGGCGACATTCAGATGTATGCGCCGCTGCGGCATACGGCGCGAGAAGAGCAACAGCTGCTGGATCACCTGGCGCGCGTGCAACGCCGAATCGATGATGGTGCGAACGTCCTGGCGCCCCTGGGTCGAGAGGCCGGTCTCCTTCTCGAGCAGTTGTGCGTAGCCGAGAATGTTGTTGAGCGGATCGTTCAGCTCGTGTGCGAGACCCGAGGAGAGCTCGCCCACCGTCGCCAGCCGCTCGGTGTGCAGCAGCTGCTCCTGCAGCTTCTCGCGCGACTCGGCCACTTCACGACGTTCGAGGATCAGCGCGATCTCGCGCGCGACGGTGTCGACCAGGTGCCGTTCTTCGACCAGGAATGGGCCGATATCGAGCGGCGGTGTAGCTTCCCGGTAGCCGACGGCCAGCGTGCCGCGCGGTCGGCCGCCGACGGTGAGCTGCGCCGACAATGCCGGTCCGGATCCGGCACCGGCGCCGGCGTTGAAGACGTCTTCATCCAGCTCGAGCCGGACCCACGCGATCGACGGATGCAGCATGGCATCCGGCAGGACCTCGATGATGCTTTGCAGCAGCTCGGCATGCGGAGTGGCCGGCTGCTCG
>CBJLQC010000071.1:0-8842 GCA_966424955.1 uncultured bacterium
CAGATGGCTGCCGAAATACAGCGCTCCATGCTCGCGGTGCAGGAAAGCCGGGCCGAAGCCCAGCTCGCGAACCGCAGCAAGTCCGAGTTCCTCGCCAACATGAGTCACGAGATACGCACGCCGATCAACGCCATTCTCGGTTATACCGACCTGATCGCCGGCGGACTGGCGGGCGCCGTTACCGACCAGCAGCGACAGCACCTCGAGCGGATACGCGTGAGTGGCAATCACCTGGTCGGCCTGATCGACGATCTGCTCGACTTCGCGCGCCTGGACGTGGCCCGGCTCAATGTCGATCGCAAGGTCGCGGCCGCCGCCGACTCCATCAAAACGGCGACTACCGTGGTCGCGCCGCAGGCCGCAGCCAAGCGCATCGAGCTGGTAACGCGCTGCGAAAACGGCGCGCGCTATGTCGGAGATCCGCAACGCGTCGAGCAGATCCTGGTCAACCTGTTGGGCAATGCCGTCAAGTTCACGGAACCCGGTGGCCGGATCACGCTCGAATGCGGCGCATGGGAAGAGGATGGGCAGCAGCGCACGCGTTTCGTCGTTACAGACACGGGGATTGGCATACCCGCCGACCGGCTGGAAGCGGTGTTCGAGCCCTTCGTGCAAGCGAAAGGCGGGTATACCCGCCCGCATGGTGGCAGCGGGCTGGGGTTGAGCATCAGCCGCCGCCTCGCGGAGCTGATGGGCGGTGGGCTGACCGCCCGCAGCCAGGTCGATGTCGGCTCGACATTCACCCTGACGCTGCCCGCCCCGACCTGACGTAAGCCACCGCCCGGCCACGAATCATCCGCCCCCTTACGACGCGCCCGGGCGCGGCCCCATAATGATACCGGCCATGAAGACGAAACTCGTTTGCCTGGTTCTGGGGATCGCGCTGCTCGGATGCGGTGAGCGCGGCGACGACGGCACGCGCGGGCCGGAAGGCGCCCCGCTCTACGTCGACGTGCGCACGGCGGAGGAATTCGGCGCGGGCCATGTCGAGGGCGCGCTGAACATTCCGCATGACCAGATGCAGATGCGCTACCGCGAGCTGGAGCAATACCGCAACCGCCACATCATCGTCTACTGCCGCAGCGGGCGTCGTTCAGAGGTGGCGCTCGCGGTTCTGCGCGAGCAGGGCTTCCCCTTCCTGGAGAACGGTGGCGGGCTGGACTCGCTGGTCGCTGCGGGCGTCAAGGCCACGAAATAACTCGCCTCACCAGGCTATCCCGTAGTCTTCGCCGTGGTTGCTCGCGGCGCCCCACATGCTGCCGTGTTTGTGATCGAACCAGATCGCGGTGATCGGGCCGGATGTACGCTCGCTGAAGCGTAGTGTGTAGCCCATCTGCTCGAGCTGCGCGCGCACGTCGGGTGGCGTGGATGAGGCAACCAGCATCACGCCCGGCTCGGGCGAGTGATTGTCGAACGAGTTGCGCAACTGGAACGAATTGATGTTGGGCGCCTCCACCGCCTGCTGTGGCGTCATGCCGAATTCGACGACGTTCAGGAAGTACTGCAGCAGGTTCTGATCCTGCGAATCACCACCCTGCACGGAAAAGGCGCCCCAGGGACGGCCGTCCTGCAATGCGAGCGAGGGGGTGAGCGTGACGCGCGGGCGCTTGCGCGGCGCGATTACGTTGAACGGGTTTTCCGCGGCATCCGTCACGAACGACTGCGCGCGCTGGCTCAGGCCGACGCCGGTGCGGCCGGCAACCACGGCGGGAATCCAGCCGCCGCTCGGCGTGACGGAAACCACCCAACCGGATGTGTCGGCTGCCTGAATCGAAGTGGTCCCGGCATAGAATGCTTCTTCCCAACTGCGCGCGCTGGCTTGCCGGTTGATACGCACGGGTTTGTTGGCGGGCGGCCAGGCATCCAGATACTTCCGGAAGGGGTTGCGGCCGCCCTGGAACGGGTACGGGTCGCCGGGCCCGATGTTCGGATCGTTGCGCTCGGGATTGATCAGCCGCGCGCGCGTCTTCGCGTACTCCTTCGACAGCAGGCCGCGAATCGGCTCGGCGGGGGGGAAATCGGGATCGCCGTAATAGAAGTCACGGTCGGCAAAGGCCAGACTCATCGCCTGATAGATCGTGTGCATATACTTCGGCGAGTTGTAACCCAGCGTCTTCAGATCGACGTTCTCGAGGATGTTGAGCGCCTGCAGCAGGACGGGACCTTGCGTCCAGTGCGTCAGCTTGTAGACATCGATGCCTTTGTAATTGGTCGAGACCGGCTCCTCGACCTTTACTTTCCAGGCAGCCAGATCCTCGACGGTGAAGAGCCCGCCCTCCTCGCGTACACCGCGCACCAGCTCCTGCGCGATGTCGCCTTTGTAGAAGCGGTCGTAGGCGGCGTAAATCGCTTCTTTCCTGGATTTGCCGGCGCGCAACGCGTTCTGCTCCGCCGCCACCAGCTTGCGCAGCGTGGCTGCCAGGTCGGGCTGGCGGAATATCTCGCCCGCGGCCGGCGCCTCGCGCGGTTGTCCGAGATGCGGCAGGAAGACCGATGGCGAGTATTTCCACTGCTTGATCGTCGCCTTGTTGCGCTCCATCGAGTTGGCCGTCTGCGCGTCGATCGGATACCCGTCCGCGAGACGGATCGCGGGCGCCAGCACCTGCGCCACCGACATGGTTCCGAATTCGGCGAGCATGGTCAGCAGGCCACCGGGCGTGCCCGGCGTCACTGCGGCGAGCGGCCCGAACTCGGGTGGGTAGTTGTAACCTTGCGACTGGTAGTACTGCGGCGTGGCGCCACTGGGCGCGTAGCCCAGCGCGTTGATGCCGATCACCTGCTTCGTTTGCGGATTGTAGATGAGCGCCTGTGTCTCGCCGCCCCAGCTCAGCACATCCCACATGGTCGCCACGGCGGCCAGCATGGCACACGCCGCATCAACGGCGTTACCGCCCTGCTGGAAGATCATCGAGCCGGCCGCCGCGGCCAGCGGCTTGCCGGTCACGGCCATCCACTGGCTGCCATGCAGCGGCGGCCGCTGTGTCTGCCGTCCGATCACCCGATCCTGTTGCTGCGCGGCCGTGCGGCCGGCCAGAAGCATGAGAAGAACCACGACGATCGAGCTTATGCGACGCGACATACCACGCTCCTCATGATATCAACGGCCCCAGCCTTCGTCGGCGGTCGGACCATAAATGGATGGCACCGGCACGTCGAGCAGCCTCAGATACACGGTTAGCTGTCCCCGGTGATGACTAAGGTGGCTGATGGTTTGCCGAACGACAACCTTGCGTGGCGCCGTGAACAGCACGTTGTCGCCGTGCTTGAGCGACCAGTCCACCAACATGTCCTGGTCCTGCGCCGCCTGGATCGCGGCACGCGCGGCGTTCACGTTCCGGTCGAACACGCCGAGCAACGTCTCGGTTTTTTCCGTTGTGTAACCGCCGCCACTGGCCAGATCGAGCGATGTCTCCTGCAATATGTTGGGTAGCCAGCCGGGCATGCCTGCCACCAGCTGCGTGAGGTGAGCCAGCGAAAAAGACTTGGGGTGCGGCTTCCATTCACCACGGTCGCTGGGGACACGCTCGATGACGCGCCGCGTCGTCTTCATCTCCTCGTCGAATTCCAATAACAGATCCGTCAGGAAGCTCACGACCCACCACCTCTCTTGAATGAACGGTCAACTGGGCTTGGCGACCATCGCCCAGATTATGGACAGCACCAGCACCATGTTGATGATGGCAAACGTCATGATGCGGCGCTGACCGCGCGCGATACCGGCCGCATCGATTTCGCCGCGCGCAGCCTGCGCACCCAGCTTGCGCGCCGCACCACCGGTGAGCACCGCGCCGATGAACATGGAGAGAAACAGGCCGGCCATGCCCCAGATCACCCATAGCGTGCCGAAGCCAATGTCGTTCACCTGCACCATCCCAATGCCCGTGATCAGCGTCACGACCACGGCCGGGATAAACAGACGAGACGAGAGCACCGGACTCTGGCGGGCGACCGCCTGCGCGGCGGCCCCGTCCCCCGCACGCACCAGCATGCGGTTCAGGATGAGCAGCGTAACGAGCGCCCCGAACCATACCGCGATACTCGCCACGTGTATGAACTTGAGCGTGTTGTAGAGCATCCCTGCCCCTCCCCCGGTTTCGAAAACCCCGATTTTACCAGCTTCAGCGCGCATGGCAACGCCGTGAGAACGAATGGCATGCCGTTCACGCCGCTCCGGCCACGATTTCGACGCAGCAAAAAGCCGCATAAGCGCTCGTGTTTCACGCGCATTTGCGGCGCCCGCATCAGCGAACAATCGAAGCACCTGTCATGAGATGTTACAGCAACTTCTGCAGTGTACACAACGTTTTTGCATTGCGAAAATGTGTGGCTGCTGCGCCTCGGCCGGGAAGCTCATTCCCCCAGAATCAGTTACCAAAAGCCTCACTGGCGGTATGCGCCCTGCCCATTGAGTAGGCGGGCAGAGCGATTCGCTGCCCTCCGTTTCACGCTGGTCTGCTGACCAGCGAATGCCGCTTTACCACTCAAAATCCGGAGCCCGGCGATGACGCCAGGATGGATGATCCAGACCGTAATGCTTTGCTGCGCGCTTGGCCTGCTGGGGCCTGCGCCTGTGCGGGCGCAGCGTTTCGACGACGGCGAAATGGAAGGCGCTATGCCGGCGGCGGCCGCTACGCCCTTCATGCGGGAACAACTGCTATCGAGCCGGGTGCGCGAAGCGCGGACCAGCACGGAAGCTGGTATCAAGCAACTGTTCCGGGAGCGCGGCATCCGTTATCCGGCCGCGGAGATGTACGTGCGCGTCTTCAAGCGGGAGCGCACGCTGGAGGTTTGGGTACGCTCGGCGGAGAAACACCAGTTCGAGTTGCTCAAGGCCTACCGCATTTGCGCGCTGGCCGGCAAGCTCGGTCCGAAACGCCGGCGGGGCGACATGCAGGTTCCGGAAGGGTTCTACAACATCGACATGTTCAATCCTTCAAGTAACTATCATCTGTCGATGCGCATCGATTATCCCAACCGGCGCGATCAGCTGGCGAACATCAATCGGCTGAATCTGGGTGGGGACATCTTCATCCATGGCGGCTGCAAGTCGGAAGGATGCCTGGCCATCACGGATGAGGGGATCAAGGAGCTGTACGTGGTGTCGCTCATGGCGCGTGATGAGGGACAGGAGCGTATCCCCGTGCACATCTTCCCGGCGCGCTTCGGCGCATCGTGGGATGCGCGCAACGCGACGCGCTTGAAACATGCGGACGCGTCGGTGGTCGCGTTCTGGAAGACCTTGAAGCCGGCGTATTATTACTTCAACCGTCACCACCGCATTCCAGCGGTCGGACTGGACAGCCGCGGCAACTACCGCCTGGTGCAGAACCTCTTCGCGGAGCGTTGATCGACTTCTTCCGGGCGCACCGCCAGCAGGCGCGGGTGCCGCAGCTTGTCGTGCACGGTCCACTCGATGAATGCCACCTGCACGAGAATGCGTGGCTCGACCCAGTGCGCGCGCAAGCGTGGCAAGCCGGTCGCCCTGGTAAAGGGCGGCCGGTCCTGTTGCAGGGCATCCAGCCGGGTGCGCAAATCGAGTAGCATACGCGTATCGAGGCCGGTGCCCACCTTGCCTGCATAAGCTAGCTCATCGCCCTCGAAGCAGCCGACGAGTAGCGCACCCAGTCCCACGCGCGAGCCCTGCGGGTCGGTGAACCCGCCAATCACGAATTCCTGCGTAATCTCGCACTTCATCTTCAGCCAGTTGCGCGAGCGACGATGCTCGTAAACCGAGTCGCGCCGCTTGGCGATGACCCCTTCCCAGCCCTCCCGACAGGCGAATTCCCAGGGCCGCGGATGCGCCAGCGCCGGCACGCGCGCCAGCGGCGCGCGCAACGGCAGCGCATCGAGGAGCGCTCGCCGGTCCGACCAGGGCAGCCCGGTGAGCAGCATACCGTTGAGCCAGACAATGTCGAAGACGTGATACTCGTTGCGGCCACGCCGGCCGAACATGCCGATTGCTTCGCCATCCAGGATGACGTCGTGGACCGGCAGCTCCGCCACGGCGCGCACGATGCCCGGATACGCGTCGTTCTGGGGCAGGCGATTGCGTGAGAAGAGCTCGACAACAGCGCCGCGCTTGTAGCCGAGCAGGCGAATGCCATCCAGCTTGCGCTCGAAGATCCACTCCGGCCCTGTGAACCGTTCCTGGGTCAGCGTGGCGGCCATCGGGGCGAGCCAGTGGGGCATGGCAGGCGACATTCCGCTAAGATAAGCGCATGGACAAAGCGGAACCATCCGAGCTGCTGAACATCGGCGGGCGCGAAGTAAAGATCTCGAATCCGGGCAAAGTGCTGTTTCCGCAGTCCGGTTACACCAAGCTCGATCTGGTGCAATACTATCTCGCCGTTGCGGAGGGCGCGCTGCGAGGTGCGGGCGGTCGTCCCAACATGCTGGTACGCTATCCCAACGGTGTGGGCGCGGACTTCTTCTATCAGAAACGCGCGCCGAAGACACGGCCCGCCTGGATCGAAGTGGTCTCGCTGCGCTTTCCCTCGGGCCGCAGTGCGGATGAAGTCGTTCCGCGCGACGCTGCATCCCTCGTCTGGCTCGCGAATCTCGCCTGCCTTGAGCTGCACCCGCATCCGGTGCGCGCCGAAGACCTCGAGCATCCGGATGAGCTGCGCGTCGATCTCGATCCCGTGCCGGGCGTCGCATGGCAGCAGGTCCGCGACGTGGCGCGCGTCGCACAAGCCGCGCTGGCCGATTTCGGGCTGGTCGGCTGGCCCAAGACGTCGGGTAATCGCGGCATGCACGTGAACGTACGCATCCAGCCGCACTGGACGTTTTCGCAAGTGCGTCGCGCCGCGCTCGCGCTCGCGCGCGAAGTCGAGCGACGAGCACCCGCGCTCGCCACCAGCAAATGGTGGAAGGAAGAACGGCACGGCGTGTTCGTGGACTACAATCAGAACGCCAAGGATCGCACCGTAGCGGCCGCCTATTCCGTGCGGCCCACTCCCGATGCACGTGTCTCCGCGCCGCTCGCGTGGGCTGAAGTCGAGGATTGCGAGCCGGCCGACTTCACGCTGGCCACCATGCCGGCTCGCTTCGCCGGAATCGGCGACCGGCACGCGCAGATCGATGTGCACGCCGGCTCGCTCGATGCGTTGCTCGAGCTGTCCGCGCAGCACGAACGCGCGGGACTGGGTGACGCGCCGTGGCCGCCGCAGTACCGCAAGCAGCCGGGCGAGCCGCCACGCGTGCAGCCGTCGAAGCGCCGGCAACCGAAATTCCCGTTGGTGGAAATTGGGCGTGCCTTCCAGAAGGCCGACGCATTGGCCGGGCTGGAACGCTGGAAATTGAGACATCCCGAGGTGGCGGCGCATCTCGAGCCGGCCGATGTCCTCGTGGATTCCATGCGCGGGCGCTCATCCACCTGGACCCGTATCCGCGTGAACCTGCAGCACGTGCCCGAGTCATTGCGGCCGCCGCAGGAGCCGCTCGATCCCGATGACGACATCGTCTCGGTCTGGAAGGAGTGAGGCTCAGGTCTAAGGCGCCTCGCCGGAGAAGATGCGATCCAGCTCGTAAGGCTTCGTCACCTCCAGCTGATCATAGCGGCATTCTTCCGGCCGCTTGTCGGGGCGCCAGCGCAGGAATGTCGTGCCATGGCGGAACCGGTCTCCCTCCAGGTGATCGTACTTGACCTCGCAAACGCGCTCGATGCGGAGCGGCTCCCACGAGAGATCCTTCCCCGCGCTCCAGCGGCTCTGCGCGCCCGGCATGCGATCCTGCATACCCGCATACTCCGCCCACTCGCGCCATGGATGATTAACGAACGCATCCGCGCGCAATGGTGCCAGCTCCTCCACCAACTGTTTGCGTTTGGCCTGTGTGAACGACGCGGTCACGCCGACGTGCTGCAAGCGTCCTTGGTCGTCGTAAAGGCCGAGCAGCAGCGAGCCCACCGCATCGGGCTGCCCCTTGTACCAACGGAACCCCGCGACGACGCAGTCCGCGGTGCGCACGTGCTTGATCTTCAGCATGGCCCGTTTGCCCGGCTGATAGGGCGCGTCCTCCGGTTTGGCGATCACGCCGTCCAGGCCCGCACCCTCGAAGTCAGCGAGCCAGCGCGCGGCGAGCGCGCGATCGCGCGTGACCGGCGTCAGGAAGAGCGGTGCCTGCGCACGCGCCAGCAACTGCTCCAGCCGCGCGCGGCGCTCGCTCTGGGCCGCATCCATGAGGCTCTGTCCAGCCATGCCGAGCAGATCGAAGGCGACGAACGAGGCCGGCGTTTCGCGCGCCAGCTTGTTCACACGCGAGGCCGCGGGATGCAGGCGCAGCTGAAGCAGCCCGAAATCGAGACCGTGCGGCGTCGTAATTACGATCTCACCGTCCAGCACGCAGCCGTCGGGAAGCAGCGCGCGTAGCGCGTCGTGCAGCTCGGGGAAATAACGGTCGAGTGGCTTTAGATCCCGGCTCTGGATGAAGACGTCGCCGGCGGTGCGGAACACCAGGGCGCGAAATCCATCCCACTTCGGCTCGAACAGGAACCCGCCGCCTTCCGGCAGCGTATCGCTGATCTTTGCGAGCATCGGCGCGACGGGCGGCTCGGGTGCGGTCACCACGCAGCCACTGGATGGTGAGTGTTGCTCATCTGCCTGACAGCTCCTGTTTTACAGCTCAAGGGTTGGTGGGGTCGAGCCACGGCGCGAAGACGAGCGCCGCACCGGCTGCAATGAACAGAAAGCCGGCCGCCACGTTCCAGCGCACCGGCTCGCGCAGGTAAAAGGTGGCAAACCCGATGAATACGACCAGCGTGATGATTTCCTGCAAGGTTTTGAGTTGAGCTCCGCTCATTCCGCTGGTATAGCCGATCCGGTTGGCCGGCACCTGCAGCAGG
>CBJLQC010000072.1:0-8824 GCA_966424955.1 uncultured bacterium
GACCAGACAGGCAGATACCCGAAGCAGGACAATGATTGATGAAACGTTTCTGGCTGGCGACGTTCGCCATCCTCGGCATAGCGGCCATTGCCGCGATCAGCATTCCGACCCGCACTCCCGACGCCGACGAGGCTACCGCCGCAGTCGCTTCGCTGCGACTGCAGGTCGATCTGTCCGAACGCAGATTGTACGTCCTCGAAAACGGCGAAGTCGCGCGCTCTTATCCCGTGGCCGTGGGCAAGCGTTCGTATCCGACGCCGAAGGGCAGCTTCAATGTCCGCCGCATTATCTGGAATCCGCGCTGGGTGCCGCCGGATTCGAAGTGGGCACGTGAGAAGACTCCCAAAGGTCCGGGCGAGCCGGGCAACCCGATGGGCCGCGTGAAGATATTCTTCTCGGAGCCGGACTATTACATCCACGGCACGCGTGAGGTCGATTCGCTGGGCGAGGCCGAATCGCATGGCTGCATCCGCATGCGCAACAGCGATGTGATCTCCCTCGCCAAGAAAGTCATGGCCGCGGGCGGCAAGCCGGTGAAACAGAGCTTCGTTCAGCGCGTGATCAACCGCGTGCGGTCCACCCATGAAGTGCGCCTGACCAGCGCGGTGCCGATCGAGATCAGGGGATGATGGTGCTTCACTTCTCCGGATAAAGGTCGACGCGCACGTAGTTGTCGGTCCGCAGGTAGCGTTGCGCCGCGGACTGGAGCATGGCCGCCGTTGCCGTGTTCAGCCGATTGGGGAACGTCAGCACATCCGCGATCGGCTCACCCGCGCGGTCACGCGCGGCGATCTGCCCGATCCAGTAGCCGTTTCGCTTGAGATTCGTCTCCCACTCGCGACGCTGCGTTTCCTTCACCCTGGCCAGCTCGTCGGCCGTGGGACCGGAGCGCTTCAGCTTGTCGATTTCCGCGAATACGGTCGTGGCGAGCGAATCGAGCCGCGCCGGATCGGCACCGAACGAGATGCTGAGCGAGTATTGCGGAACCGGCTCCCGCCCGGCGCCCGAGTTGATGCTCACGCCGTAGGTGCCGCCCAGGTCTTCGCGCAGCACATCACGCAAGCGCAGGTCGAGCACTTCCGTCATGAGTGAAAGCGCCAGCCGGTTCGGCAGCGTATACTCGAACGGCCCGGTGAACACGATCTCGGTCTGGCTCTTCGGCTCGACGCCGCGCCGCACCGTCCTGCTCACCACACCCCTGGGCGGACGCTGGCCGTCGTCCCGCGCTTTCTCCCTGGCGTTGCTGCCGGGCAACCCGCCCAGATAGCGCTCGATCAGCGGCTTGATGCTGTCCAGCGTGAAGTTGCCGACCAGGACGAACGTGAAATCGCCGGCGTTGGCGAAGCGCTCGCGGTAGATCGCCAGCGCGCGCTCCATTTCGATCTCGTCCAGCGTACGAACCGTGTAGGGACGCGCCCGGAAGTGGTGCTGCGCCAGCGTGACTTGCAATGTGTCGCGGAACGCGGACTCGGGATCGCGGCTCTGATTCTCGAGCAGCGCGGCAAACCGCGACTTCAGCGAAGCGAATACCGCCGAGTCGCGGCGCACGTCCGTCATCATCAGATAGGTCAGCTGGAGCATCGTCTCCAGATCGCGCGGTGATGCCGAGCCGCTCAGCGATTCTTCTCGCCCGCCAATGAACGGCTGCACCCGCGCGACTTTGCCGGCCAGCGCCTTGGTCAGCTGGGTCGCGCTGAAGGCGCCAAAGCCGCTTTGGCCGGCGAGCGTGGTCGCGAAGGAGGCCGACAGGTAGTCGCGATCGCTGACCAGCGAAGCGCCGCCATCGCTGTAGGCACGCATGAGGATCTCATCCGCCTGGTAATCGGTAGGCTTGAGCAGCACGCGCGCCCCATTCGAAAGCTTCCACTCAGTGACATCGACGGCGTCCAGCTTGCGCTCCGCTACGACGCGGCCGGGAGCCGGCAGCTTGGCGAGCAGGTTGACGTCCGCGACGTCGTCGTTGTACGGGGCGATGTTCTTGCCGCGCACACTGTCGAACACGGCCAGGATCTGCGCCGCGGTGGGAATGCGAACCGTTTCCTTCTCAGGCGCCTGCACCACCACCACGCGGTTGCGGTCCACCATCCACTTCTGCACCAGCGCATTCACTTCCTGGAGTGTGATGCCGGGCAGCAGCTGGCGGGTGAGCTGCAGCTCGAATTCGATGCCCGGAATGGGCTCGTCCTGCAGAAAGGCGCTGACGTATTCCTCCGCGTACTGCCCGGACTCGGTCTTTTCGCGCTCGGCATGCGCCGCTTCCATGAAGCGCTCCGTGTTCTGCTTCGCGCGCGCCAATTCGGTTGCCGTGAAGCCGTGCCGCTGCACGCGGGCCGCTTCGGTGAGCACGGCATCGAGGCCGCGCAGCAGCTCGTTGTCCCGGGTGGCGGCATTCAGGAAGAAGGCTTCCTTGGTGCGGATCATCTGTCCTTGCGCGGAAGAACCGCCCAGGAACGGCGGGTTCGCCTGCTGCGTCAGCTCGCGCAAGCGCGCGTTGAGCATCGTCGTAAAGAGATGCTCGACCAGCCCGCGGCGATAATCCTCCGCGGTTCTGCCTTCGTCGACCGACTGCTTGTAGTAGACCGAGATGGTGGAGATGGTCGCTTCCTTGTCGGTCGCTACCGTGACCAGCGTGGAGTCGTGATCGGGCACGGGGAACACCTGCCGGGCCGGCGCGCCCGGATTCGCGGCCAGGCCGCCGAAGCGGCTCTTGATGAGCTGCTCGACGCGCTGCTTGTCGAAGTCGCCGACCGCTACGACCGCCATCAGCTCGGGACGGTAGAACTGCCGGTAGAAACGCACCAGCTCGGCAGGCTGGAAGCTCTGCAGATTCTCACGTGTGCCAATGGGCAGGCGCACGGCGTACTGCGAGCCGCGGAAGAGCACGGAGAAATACTTGTCGCGCATGCGCTCTTCCGCGCCCTGGCCGAGCCGCCACTCCTCGATGACGACGCCGCGCTCCTTCTCGATCTCGGCCGCATCGAAGGAGACGTTGTGCGCCCACTCTTCCAGGATCTGAATCCCCTTCTCGAGCGCAGCGCCCGTGTCCGTCGGCACGGTCAGCATGTAAACGGTTTCGTCGAATGAAGTGTACGCGTTGAGGTCCGCACCGAAGCGCATGCCAATCGTTTCCAGGTAGTGGACCAGCTCCTGCTTCTCGAAATTCTTCGTGCCGTTGAACGCCATGTGCTCGACGAAGTGCGCCAGCCCGAGCTGCTTCTCATCTTCCAGCACCGACCCGGCATTCACCGCGAGCCTCAGCTCCGCCCGCGCTTCCGGCTTCCGGTTCACGCGGATGTAGTACCGCAACCCGTTCGGCAGCTTGCCGACGGTGACATTCGGATCGAGCGGCAGCGTATCGGTCGGCGCCCGCTGCGCCGCGACGGGTGCGGCCACAGAAACCAGCAGGACAAGCGTGTAGAGCAACTTCATAAGATTCTTTCTCGCCAAGCGTTTATGTTCAGCCTCTGCGCCCGCGCGATCGCGATTCGGCGTCCTCTTCAGCCTCTGCGCCCGCGCGATCTCCCCTCCGCGATTCGGCGTCCTCTTCAGTGAACCTCTGCGACCTTGAGTGCAAAGCGCGGAATATCGGCCCGAAACTCGACGCCATCGGGCGAGGAGAAAAGGTAGTACCCTTCCATGTGCCCGCTGCTGCCCTGCAGCACGCAGAAGCTCTCGTACTCGTGCACGTCACCGGGCGCCAGCACCGGCTGCTCCCCAACGCCGCCTTCCCCCTGCACCTCGCTGTCACCCGCGACGCTGTCGTGTATGTACCAGTGCCGCCAGCGCAATTGTGCCGTGTGCTGGCCCACGTTTTCAATGCGGATGTGATAGATGAACACGTATCGGGGCTCGTCTGCGTCCGAATGCTCGGGCGCAAACCGCGGCGTCACGGTGATCCGGATGCCGTTGGTGCTGCGGTAAAAGAAAGGTTGCAACTTACCTGATGCGCGTCACCGATAGCACGCCATAACTGGCGCGCGGCAGATTGAACAATACCCGAGCGCTCCCGGTCGCGCTGGTACCGTCAATGATATAGCCGTAGGCGCCGCCCGGCAGCACCACCCGCGCATCGCTGAAAACCTCACCCGGCCGGATCTGCAGGTAGAGGTTGCGCGGGTCGAGCTGGGGATTGGCCGTGGTCCGGCTGGCGCGCAGATCGAACTGGTGGTACTGCGTCCAGGCGGGCAGGCCGGCGGCATAGTCGTCGGTGAAAAGCGCTATGCGCGCCTGCGTGAACAGCGTGCCGGCATCGAGGCCGGGCAGGTAGCGGTCGACAATGCCGTCGAGCGCGTCCTCCGTGCCTGCATTCACGACGAACTGGCTCAATGCCAGCCGCCAGTCGCCGCCGCGCCGCGCCACCTGGTCGGCGAAATAGTCGAACACATAGGACGAAGCCGCATAGCCGCCATACAGCGAGCTGCTGGCCTGGGTGTAGGCCGGCACGTCTTCCAGCATGTTCAGGCTGCTCACCGGATAGAGCGGCAGCACGAGGTTACCCGTGCGTGACGGCGCGACTGCCCCGAGCAGCCGCATCGCGATGGGCCAGCGCTCGGTGGCGCGCGCAAAGCCTTCCACCAGCCAGCGATTGGCGCGCCATGACGCGTTCGCGCGCTCGACCAGGCCGTAATGGCGCATATGCGAGACCTCATGCATGAACAGGTTGTTCGCATTGCGCTCGATCTGCTGGTTCGGCCCTTTCACCGAGCCGTTCGTGCCGACCCAGAAATCCCAGACGAAATAATTGCTGTTCGGGAAGTTGTCGGCATACGTGAGCGAGTGGATCGCGATGGGGCGGCCGCCGCTCGCTTCGATGGCCGTGTTGTAGCGGCCATCGAAGAATCGGTCGGCCTGCACCTTGGCATAGCGCGCGTAATCGGCGGCGATCGCCTGCATGTCCGTCGAGCTGAGCGGCGTGTTCACGCCGCCATTCTGCCGGGCGAGCGTCGCCAGCCGTACGTCTTCCGCAATGACCAGGTCCGGCGTGACGTATCGTACGACGGCCTGCTGCTGGCCATCCTCGATGCCCAGCCGGGGAATGCCCACCATGTGGACGACGATGGTATCGCCCGCCGTCAGCTCTGTGCCGCTCGCCGTCACGTCCAGCATTACATCGCCCCGCGCGACGACGGCCGGGTTGATGCCGGCCAACGGCTCGCGTGCCTCGATCTCGAAAATCCGGCCGGCGCCGAAATCCCAGGAGTGGACGGCGCCTTCCGGCAGCTGCGGTCGCGGCGTCGCAAACGAGCCGTTGGCGGCCGGCGCCGCACCCGTGGTCACACTCACGGTCAGCCCGGTCTGGAGCATCGCCGTACCCGGAAACACGCCCGTGTCCGAATTACCCGTCATCGACATGTTTTCGATCTGCACGAGGTACTGCTGGCCGGCATTCGCGGCCTGCGCAAAATCGAAGCAGAAGGGCGCTTCCGGCTGGCTCGCCAGGTAGCGGTTGCTTTCGCCGAGCGCGAAATCGAGCGCGCGGATTGCGCCCGCGCATTCGTTGCCGGCCACGTTGAAAGTGGCCGACGTCGCATCCGCGAGACCGCTCGCCGTGAAGCGCAGCTGCAGGCTGCCCGTGCCGATGACCACCAGGTCGGTGAACTCCGCACGGCCGTCCACCGCCTGTACCGTTAGGGTGCCGGTGAGCGTCTGCGAGCTGCCCGGCGCCAGCCCGGCCGTCACGGGCAGCGAAGAGGAAACGCGATTGCCGAACGCGTCCTGGATCTCTACCACGGACTGCACCCGGAACGCGGTGTCGGCGCCCAGGGTGGAGGCTGGTTGCGTTACTACGGCCAGTTGCGACGCCTTCCCCGGCACCGCCTCCGCCGTGAAAATCACCGGTGTCACGCCCGCGCTGGATACCGTCAGCTGATGTGACCCGGCATGCTCCGGAAGCGTCCAAGAACTCAGGGCGGCAATGCCCTGGGCATCGGTTACCGTCTCGGTCGGGGTGACAATGCCGCCGCTGGCCGAAAAGGTCACCTGCGCGCCGCGCAGCGGTTTGCCATCGATGGTCCGAAGCCGTACTGATGGAGGGATGGGCACGGTCGTGCCCGCTGCCGCGGACTGATCCGCGCCGGCCAGCACTTCCAGCGAGCCCGGCTGGGGCGGACCGGAACCGTCGCCACAAGCGGCCACCAAAAGGGTACCAGCTACGAGCACGGCAATCAGGCCGTACGACTTGGGAGTGATGTTGCTCATGCGAAAACGTTCGACCTGGTTCCTGCTGGCTTTGCTGGCTCCCGCCACCGCGGTCGCGCAGGCCCCTCAGAAGGCGTCCGGCGCACCATCACCACACCCCATCATCGATGAGCTGAAGACCAAAGGCTTGCTGTTGCCGGTATCCGGCGTGGCCCGCGAAGCGCTCCACGATTCCTTCCGCGCCAGACGCGGGGAGCGTGTACACCATGCGGTCGACATCGTTGCCCCGCGCGGGACACCCGTTCTTTCGACCGACTCGGGCCAGATCATCAAGCTGCACCGAAGCAAGGCGGGAGGGCTCACGATTTACGCGACTGATGCCAGCCGCCGGTTCATCTACTACTACGCGCACCTCGACCGTTATCAGCCCGGCATCGCCGAAGGGATGCGGGTCGCGCGCGGGGACACCATTGGTTATGTCGGGACCTCGGGAAACGCTCCCGTGGGCTATCCGCACCTGCACTTTGCGATCCTGCGCTCGTACAACGTGGCGCGGTGGTCGAAGGGGTTGCCGGTGAATCCGGCTAAAGTGTTCGAGTGAAAGACGTTGTAGGGATCTTCCAGACAGATCAGGCGTACCTCACGACATGAAATATTCGCTCTCCCTTGTTGTCGCATCCCTGACACTGTTGAACGGCTGCGCCAGCCTCCCAAAATGGGTGCCCGGCTCGCGCCAGCCGGAGGCAACGCAGCCCGCCCGCAAGGAAGTGGTGGTCGCCGACCCGCGCGACGCCGCGCCGGTAAGCCGGAAAGCCGTCTCGATCTGGGGTGAAGCCCTCGAGAAGAAAGGCGTGCGCGTATTGGTCTCCACCGAGACGCGCTCGCTCTGGCTGATGCGCGACACCCTCACGCTCTTCCGCGCGCCCATCGCGGTCGGGCGCAGCAAGCGGTTGATCTACAAGGGCAAGGAGTACGATTTCACGACGCCGGTGAGCAAGCGCAAGGTGTTGTCCAAGGGCACCGCGCCGATCTGGGTGCCGCCCGACTGGCATTACTTCGAGATCGCGGTCGATCGCCAGCTGACGCCCGTGCACCTCAAGTCCGGCTCGAAGATCAAGTTGAGTGACAACACGCGCATCGAAGTGCGCGGCGATGAGGTGGGTCGCGTCAATCAGTACGGCAATTTCTGGCCGTTCACGCCGGGCAAGGAGATCATTTTCGACGAGAAGATCTTCATTCCGCCCATGAACTCGAAGCAGCGTCGTGTGCCCGAGGTGCTGGGAACGCACAAGCTCGAGCTGGGCAACGGCTATCTGCTGCACGGCACCAACGAGGAAGGCACGATTGGCGAGGCCGTAAGTCATGGTTGCGTGCGGATGTACAACGAAGACGTCGAACGACTGTACGCCATGGTACCGGTCGGCACGCCCGTCTACATCTTTTGAAGTTGGAAGGCCGGCCCTAGTTTCGGCGTCGTGAGTACCTCCGCTCGCGACGCCGATCATTTTGCCCACAGCGATTTCAGAATCCTCGCGGAGAACGCGCCCGATATCATTGCGCGGTTCGATCGCGAGATGCGGCTGCTGTACATCAACCCCGCGATCGAGAAGCTCACTGGCGTGGCCCGCGCCGACCTGATGGGAGGGCCGGCGGACCGGCTGCCGTTCCCGCCCGAGCTGATCAACATCTTCCGCAAACGTTGTCTGCGCGTGTTCCAGACGGGACAGGTAAGCGACGTCGATCTCATCTTCCCCGTCGCCAGCGGCACGCGGCACTTCAGCACACGTATCGTGCCGGTCAAGGAC
Organism: uncultured bacterium; assembly: GCA_966424955.1. Classification (GTDB taxonomy): domain Bacteria; phylum Gemmatimonadota; class Gemmatimonadetes; order Longimicrobiales; family RSA9; genus CBJLQC01. The sequence continues at coordinate 7,944 of CBJLQC010000072.1, forward strand.
GAGACGGGCGCCACGATTTCGGTGCTGACTCTCTCGCGTGATGTGACGGAGCGCGTGCAATCGGAAGAACGGCAGCGCTTCCTGGCCGAGTTCAGCGCGCGCCTGGTCGAATCGCCCGACTACGATTCCACGCTCACGAATCTGGCCAACCTGATGGTCGAGATGATGGCGGATGGCTGCGCCATCGATCTGGTGGCTGCCGATGGCAGGCTGCGGCGCGCGACCCTCGCGCTCAGGCAACCGGACGTCCGTATCCCGGAGGTGGAAGGCGAGCTGCTCAGGCCGAACATCATCTCCCTGCCGTTGAAGGCGCGCGGCAGAACGCTGGGCCAGATCACGCTGTGCTCGGACACCGCGCGGCACAGGTACGATGCCTACGACCTCGCGTTCGCCGCCGAGCTGGCGGCCCGCGCCGCGCTGATCGTCGATAATGCGCGACTCTACCAGGAGGCGCGCGACGCGAGCATGGCGAAGTCCGCGTTCCTGGCCACCATGTCGCACGAGCTGCGGACACCGCTCAACGCCATACTCGGCTACACCGAGCTCATGGAGCTGGGCGTGGCCGGCTCGATCAATTCGCAGCAGACGCAGCAGCTGGAGCGCATCACCGCCAGCGCCTGGCATCTGCTGCGCGTGATCGAGGAAATCCTGACGTTCTCACGCGTGGAGTCCGGGCGCGAAGAGGTCCGCGTGGAAACCGTTTCTCTCGCCGAAGTGCTGCGCGAGACCGCCGCCATGATCGAGCCGATCGCGCAGCGCAAGGCGCTCGATTTTCAGGTCGCGCCGGCCAGTGCCGATCGCATGATTCGCACGGACCGTGGCAAGCTGCGCCAGATCCTGCTCAACCTGCTGAGCAACGCCGTGAAATTCACGCAAAGCGG
>CBJLQC010000073.1:0-8687 GCA_966424955.1 uncultured bacterium
GAACGCCCGGCTCGCCCTCGAGCCCATCGATGACCAGCCCCGAGTCCTCGGCCATCTCGTTCTTGCGCTGGGCGACCCACTCCGCGATTCCCTTCACCAGACCGCCGATGGCGATCGGCGCGGTGGTGGACAGCGGCAGGTAGACGCCGACCGCGAAGGACAGCGCCTTCACGCCGCACAGCTCCATGGTGACGGCCAGGAACGCGCCCACCAGCACGAACTGCCAGTCGAGGTTGAACGCCAGCAGGCCCTTGATCAGCGCTGCCCGTTCGTCGGCTTTCTGGCCGCAACGTGGGTTGCCTCGTAATTGGCCGCCGCCGCGAACAACGACTGCGGCGAATCCGATTTGCGCAGCAGCTGCGCCGCCACGTTGATCTCCGGCGAGCTCAGGTTCGAGCGCTTGCGCCAGCCTTCCTGCCCCCACTTCGAGTAGGCAATCTCCAGCCCCAGATCCTGGGCGACCGCCTTGCGCGCATCATCGAACGTCGCGCGATCGATCTTGACACCCGACTTCGTGAGCTGCTGATAGAACTCGTTCACCATGGCATCCGTGACCGGGAACGCAATCTCGATATTCGGATTCACTTTCACGAAATGCACGGCGTAATTGAACGCGGCCAGCCGGTATTGCTGCGCCTGCTTCTGAGCGGCTTCGTAGAACGCCTTCTCTCGCAGCGTCAACGTGTCGGGCGTCACCACCAGGTCGGGGTGAATACCGCCGCCGCCGTAGACGGTGCGGCCGCCGTCCGTCTTGAAAGCCGGCTTCCTGGTTGTGTCATTGGCGGCGGCCGATGTGTCTTCCGGCTCACCCTCCGCGTGCGCACCGATGCCGTAAGGACGCTGGATGCTGCGGCCGGACGGCGTGTACCAGCGCGCGGTCGTCATCTTCAGGTAATTGCGGTTCGCCAGCGGGAAGAGCGTTTGCACGGATCCCTTCCCGAAGCTCGTGCGACCGAGGACCAGCGAACGGTCGTGATCCTGCAATGCACCCGCCAGAATCTCCGAGGCCGACGCGCTGCCCGGCCCGACCAGTGTGACGACCGGCATGTTCGGGAACTCATCCGGATCCGCGGCCAGCGCCTTCTGGTTCTGGTTGGGCAGGCGGCTGCGCGTCTCGGCAATCGCGTCGCCGCGGTCCAGGAACAGGTCGGCGATGTTGATGCCCTGATCGAGCAGGCCGCCAGGATTGCGACGCAGATCGAGGATCAACCCCTTCATGCCCTGCGCCCTGAGATTGTTGATCGCCGTGCGCAGCTCCTCCGTCGAGCGCTCACTGAAGCGCACCAGCTCGACATACCCAATGCTGTTGTCCAGCATATAGGCAGCCGGTACGGAGCGGATGCGAATTTCCTCACGCACAATGCGGTAGGGGGCCGGCTCGCTCAGACCTTCGCGCAGCACCTTGAAGTTGACCGGCTGGCCGCGCGGACCGCGCAGCAGCTTCACCGCTTCATCGGACGCCATGTTGCGTGTGGTCTTGCCTTCGATTTCGACGACGCGGTCCCCCGCCTGCAGGCCGGCGCGTTCGGCCGGCGTACCCGGCAGCGGCGCAATGACGGTGATCCAGCCATCTCGCGAATCGATCTCCATACCGACGCCGCCGTATTCGCCCTGCGTCTCGATCATCAGGCGGCCGTACTCGTCGCTCGACATGAACGTCGTGTGCGGATCGCCCAACTCTTCGAGCATGCCGTCGATCGCCATCTTGTAGAGATCGGAAGGACTCTTCTGATCCACGAACTTGTCCTGCACCTGATGCAGGACTTCGTTGAAGAGATTCGCCTGGAAGTAGACGTTGCTGCCCTCCTGCGCACCCTGCTGCAGGAACCAGCCGCCCGTGACCAGCGCGATGGTCGCGACGATGAGCGGTGCTACCGTGTTGCGTGAGATCTTCATCGAATCCTCATTAGGTATTCCCGGAAGAAGGTACCGGAAGGCGAGCAGAAATTTCCGCCATACTCCCCATCCCGCCTTGTCTCCCAACCCCTTCTGCTAACCCGCCGTCTTTCCGAATGTTTCGGGGAACCGCGCGCGCAGCAGCGTCACCAACCGCTCGTGCACCTCCGCGGGATCGCCGAGCCCGGAAACCACGGCCACGTTCTTCTCGGACCTGGGGAGCAATCGGTATGCCTCGGCCACTCTCTGATGGAATTCCGTCCCCGCCCGTTCGATCCGGTCCGCCCCGCGGTGTGCGCGCCGGGCCTCACCCTCGGCCTGCGGCACGTCCAGCACCACGGTCAGATCGGGCTCCGCGCCCTGCGCGGCAAGCGCGCAGATCCGGCGCACATCCTCCAGGTCGAGCCCCCTTCCATAGCCCTGATAGGCGAGTGAGGACAGCGAGAACCGGTCGGCCACCACGATCCTGCCGTCGGCCAGCGCCGGCTTGACCACCTGGTCCACAAATACCGCGCGGGCCGCGTTCATGAGCAATAGCTCCGTGGCCGCCGGGATGTCGTCCCCGTGCAACAGGATCGCGCGGATCTCTTCACCAACCGCCGTGCCGCCGGGCTCGCGCGTCAACACGTGCGGCAACCCCAGGCGTTGCAGCCAATCACCAAGCAGGCGGACCTGGGTACTCTTGCCCGAGCCCTCGGCACCTTCCAGGACGAGGAACATGGCGACTAGCGGCCGGCTCCGGCACGCTCGCCCGGGTGGTACTTGCGGCGTGCGTTGGCCTCGACCTCGTCGCGGTAGAACCAGGCCGGCTTGAACCGGCCCGCCGCGTACAGCGGCGCCTGGTCGAAGTAGTGCGGCGACGCGGCGTTACTGCTTTGCCCGAAAAATACGATCGAGCGCGCCCGCAAACGCGGACCGAACTCGATCACGCTCACATAGGAGTTCCCCGACGTGCCGTACTGGCGGTTCCCTTCACGCCGCGAGTTGAACACGAAGATGATGCCGAGAAAACCGGACGCCCCCGGGACCGGCAGGCTGAGCGAATCGTTGGAGAATGGCTGACCGCCGCTCCAGTGGCGACGCTGCAGGCGATTAACCTCGCCAAATGCGACGTCGGTCCGCCCCCATTCTTTGCGAAGCGCGTCCAGCGCGCGTTCCAGGGCGTCCAGCCAGGCGCCGGCCGCACCGCCCGACATCAATATGCGGTGGAAGAGCGTCATGGCCGTGCTTTCCGTCGTGCTGCGCCGATCCCACGCTTCGAGTGCACGCAAATGCGGCGCGAGCCGCGCAGCGCGGGCACTGTCCGTGGTTTGCAGCGCCGCGAGCTCCGTGGCCAGCTGCGCGATCGCTTCGTCCGCCACCTGGACTCGCGTGTCCGTCGCGGCCGTGCTCCATTCCTCGAAGCCAAACGTTGCGCGCTCCTCCAGGATGCGCCGCGACATCTTCGCGCGCGCGTTATCCGTTTCCGATCCAATCATGTAGGCGGGGAACTGCACTGCCTCCCAATTGACACCGGTGGTGACCGTGCGCGGCGTCGAATTGGTATTCTGCAGATAGCCCGAAGCCGGGTTGAGAACCTGGGGCAGCTCTTGCGCGGCGTGGTAACCCTGCCACTCGGTCCGCGGATCGCTGCCGTCCACGGCTTGCCGCCAGTCGAACTCGGTCGAGCGCCGCGGCACCACGCCGTTGTAGATGTAGAAGATGTTCCTGTCCGCGTCTGCGTAAACGATGTTCATGTAGGGAATGGCGACGCGCTCCAGCGCAGCACGGAACTCCGCGAGATTCTGTGCGCGGGCCATCGCGTACCACTGATCGTACCAGCCGCCTGCTTCCGCCTTGGCCAGGCGAACGGCCAGCGGCTTCCCCTCCCGTTCGGCGACCACGGGTCCGTGATGGGTTTTCCGGAAAGTCGCCGTGCGATCCACGAGCCTGCCCTCGGTCAGCACACGCAGGGTTTCCGTCCACTCGGTCGCGCGCCGATGGCCAGCGCCATATTTGTACGCCAGCGGGTCACGCGGATCGTCGAACGTTTCCGCGTACAGATCGCCGTGATCGAAGTAGTTGTCCGTGTGCGACCAGCCCAACCGCTCATTGTGACCGATGTAGGGGAATGGAAACCCGTGCCGGCCGGTTCCCGAGAAACGCAGTCCTTCGTCGCTGTGCAGATGCGCTTCGTAGTACGTGTAGGGGCCGAAGAACCCGACATGCGGATTGATGAACAGCATGGCGTTCCCGCTCGCCGATTTGGGCGGTGCGATCGCCCACATGTTGGAGCCTTGCACGCGCTCCTCCAGCTCGCTGGCCGGCGGCTCGGGAAACGCCAGCGTGGCCTGCCCGGGCGCGCGCGCCGCCGCACCCGCGAATCTCAGATCGCCGATCTTCAATTCGTTGCGCCGCAGTCCGGTATCCCAGATGAATTCCGCAAGCCAGTAACGCGCCCGCAACATCGCGATGGTATGCCACGGCTCGAAGCGCGTGATCAGCGCCGAGCGCTGGCCGGGGTTGCGCTCCATGTAGTAGTTGAGACCCGCGGCGTAGGCATCGTAAATGGCGCGCATCCGCGGCGTCGCGCGCGCATATTCCTCGCGGGACAGCCGCGGAATCTCGAACGCGCGCGCCAGCAGGTTGTCCCACCAGTCGACCTCACCGCGCAGCTCCGCGCTGCGGCCCAGCGCGTACAGCGTGTTGTACTCGATCTGCTCGAAGTTGTCTTCGGCTTGCGCGTAGGCATGACCAAACACCACGCTCGCGTCGGTAGGGCCATAGATGTGGGGGACGCCATACGTGTCCCGAATGATGGTGACGCTGCGCGCCAGCTGCGTGGGCGATTGGGCGGGCAGCGCGCCCGCGAGCAGCAGGAGCAGCCCCAGCCCCCCGGTTTCAATTGTTACGTACGGCCGCTTTTGACATGAAAGCGCCCGCGCCAAACCTCGAAAAAATGCTCTGCTTTCGTAGTTTGGCGCGGGCGTTTTCATGTCAAAAGCGGCCGTAGGTAACAAGTGAAACCGGGGGGCTGCTATGCGAGCAGCGAAGCAGCCTCCTCATAGTAATCCAGCCCGAGGTGCGTAATCACCTCTTCACCCGCCAGATGCCGCAACGTGTTTTTCAGCTTCATCTGCTGAATGAACAGGTCGTGCTCCGGGTACAGTCCGGGGGCCGCCATCGGGCTCTTCAGGTAGAACGACAGCCACTCCTGGATGCCGCTCAGGCTGGCCCGGGCCGCGAGGTCCATGAAGATAGCCAGATCGAGCACGATGGGCGCCGCCAGGATCGAGTCGCGACACAGGAAGTCCACCTTGATCTGCATGGGATAACCCATCCATCCGAAGATGTCGATGTTATCCCAGCCTTCCTTGTTGTCACCATGCGGCGGATAGTAGTTGATGCGCACCTTGTGATACAGCTTGCCGTACAGCTCCGGATACAGCTCGGGCTGCAGGATGTGCTCGAGCACCGACAGCTTGGATTCTTCCTTGGTCTTGAACGACTCCGGATCGTCCAGCACCTCGCCGTCGCGGTTGCCCAGGATGTTGGTGCTGAACCAGCCGTTGACACCCAGCATGCGCGCCTTGAAGCCAGGGGCGAGGATGGTCTTCATCAGGGTCTGACCGGTCTTGAAATCCTTGCCTGCGATGGGCACACCGCGCTCGAGCGCCAGCTCCTGGATCGCCGGGATATCGACCGTGAGGTTGGGCGCGCCATTCGCGAACGGCACGCCTTCCTGCAAGGCGGCCCACGCGTACAGCATCGACGGCGCGATCGCGACGTCGCTGCTTTCCATCCCCTTCTCGAACGCACTGAGCGTCATGTGCACGGGCGCCGGCTGCATGAAGATCTCGGTCGAGCCGCACCACACCATGACCAGGCGATCGCAGTTGTGCTTCGCCTTGAAGTTGCGAATGTCCTCGCGCAGTTGCTCCGCCAGGTCGCGCTTGTTCTGGCCGCGCTTGACGTGCGTGCCGTTCAACTTCTTGACGTAATTCTTGTCGAAGACGGCCGGCATCGGCTCGATCTGCTCGAGGAAGTCGGCCAGCGCATCGAGATGCTTGTCGTTCAGCACGCCCGCCTTGCGGGCGGCCTCCAGCGCATTGTCCGGAATCGGATCCCAGCCGCCGAAAACCAGGTCCTCGAGTTTGGCCAGCGCCACCAGCTCGCTGATCAGCGGGTTGCGGTTGTCAGTGCGCTTGCCCAGCCGGATGTGACCGAGCTGTGTCAGCGAGCCGGTCGGCTGCGCAATGCCGCGGCGCACCGCTTCCACGCCTGCCATGAAGGTGGTGGCCACTGCGCCCATGCCGGGCAGCAAAACGCCGAGCTTACCGGTCGCCGGCGGTATGAAGTTCTTTGCGGAGCTCATTTTTCTTCTGTTCGGTCAGAGGAACACCGCGGGCGTGTTTCCAGACCCACACGATGCGTTGAAATGCGGTCAGGTTGGTGAGCACGGCGAGCACCAGGATCACGCCCTTGAGCACCAAGCCATCCCAGGATTCACCAAAAAACAATGCCGACGTACCGATCAAAACGATTCGCTCGGCGCGCGGCATGAGGCCTACCCGGCAGTCGATACCCATCGCCTCGGCCCGTGCCCGAGTATAGCTGATCATCTGGGACCCCGCCATAGCGAGCATGATCAGATAGATCATGCCGACGTCGCCCAGTTCGAGACGATAATCATTGTAGAGGGAAAGCATGCCCAGGAAGACGACTGTCTCGCTGATGCGGTCGAGCGTGGAGTCGTAGAAGGCGCCGAACTTGCTGCCCAGTCCGCTCAGCCGGGCCACGCGGCCGTCGAAGATGTCGAACAGGCCACCCAGCAAAACGAAGAAGCCGGCGGTGCGCACGTGATGCTGGTGGAACATGAGCGCCGCGAAGCACGTTACGAAGAAGCCGAGTGTCGTCAACGCATTGGGATGCATGCGCGAGCGCACCATCCAATCCGTGATCGGATTGAGAATGCGATAGACGACGCCGCGCAGCGACTCGAGCCCCTTCATTTATTTCGTCAGGATAATGCGGGAAGCGGCGCCGGCCTCGATACCCTTCGAAATGTCTTCGTTCACGCGCTGCAGAATGCGATCGAAGTTGCTCTGGCCGGCCACCATCCCCTGGTAGACCGGGCTCGCCTGCAGCTCGGAGAACAGTTGCTCGTATTCTTTACGGATTTCTTCCGTCGGCTCGACGCCGCGCTGCAACGCCTCACCCACCATCTGCTCCAGCTCGGCCAGCCGGTTCACGCGCTGGGCGGCGTCGCGGTCTTCCGAGAAGCGCTCGCGCGCGCGCTGCAACGCCTTGTATTCGTCCGTCTGTCCCAGCAGGCGCCCCAACTCGCGTGCCTTCTCCGATACGCCTTCCATGCTCATGAGTCTGCCTTTCTAACTGCGGTGACGATCCGGTCGCGACCCGCCAGATCGCGCACGACTCCAACTTCCTCGAACGCGCCCGCGCGGAGTGTGGCCGCCACGGTGGCGGCCTGCGCGGCCCCCACTTCCAGCGCGAGCAGCCCGCGCGGCCGCAGATGCGCCGCGGCTCCCGCCGCGATCTCATGCAGCACCGCCAGCCCGTCGGCGCTCGCGAAAAGGGCGGCGCCCGGCTCCCAGTCGCGCACTTCCGGCTGCAGGGTATCCCGCTCACCCGGCGCGATATAGGGCGGGTTGGAGATCACAATATCGAACACTTCACCCGCGTGGACAGCCCGCCAGACGTCGCCCTGCCGGAATTCGACCCGATCGGTCAGTGCCAGACGGTCCGCGTTGACCCGCGCTACTGCCAGTGCCGCCTCAGAGATGTCCGTAGCCACGGCTCGTGCCACCGCGTTTTCATGCAGCAGGCTGAGGGCGAGTGCACCGGTGCCCGTGCCGATATCAAGTGCGGCGCCCACGCCGTCCTGCGCGCGTGCCCACTGGATGGCACAGCCCGCCAGCACCTCCGTCTCGGGCCGCGGGATCAGCACGTTGGTGTCGACCGTCAGCTCCAGCTGGCGGAAGGCCGCGCTGCCCATGATGTACTGGAGTGGCTCATGCTTGAGACGGCGGCGCACCGCGGCGCGAAACGCCTCCAGCTCGCGCTGGTTCAGTGGGCGCTCGAACTGCAGATAGAGATCGAGCCGCTTCAGCCCCAGGACGTGGGCGAGGAGCAGCTCCGCTTCCAGGCGCGCGTTTTCGAACCCGCGCTCGGCAAACAAGTGTGCTGCCTTTTGCGCCAGCGGCAGCACGGCTTCGGTCACGCAGCCCCCGCCGTCGCGCCGGCTTCCAGGTGCTCGGCCTCGCGCGCCGCCTTGAGCGCGTCCACCAGCTCATCCAGGTCGCCATTCATGACGGCCGGCAGATTATGCGATGTGAAACCAATGCGATGGTCGGTGACCCGGCTCTGCGGAAAGTTGTACGTGCGGATCTTCGCGGACCGATCCCCCGTGCCGACCTGCGTTTTGCGCTCGCGCGCACGCTCCGCTTCCTGCTCGGCGATCTTCGCGTCGAGCAGCCGGCTGCGCAGGACCTGCAGCGCTTTCGCCTTGTTCTTGTGCTGTGACTTCTCGTCCTGGCACGTCACCACCAGCCCCGTCGGAAGGTGCGTGATCCGCACGGCCGAATCGGTCGTGTTCACGGACTGGCCGCCCGGTCCGGATGAGCGGTACACGTCTACGCGAATCTCGTTTTCCTTGATCTCGACGTCGACATCTTCCGCTTCCGGCAGCACGGCAACCGTCGCCGCCGACGTGTGAATGCGACCCTGTGTTTCGGTGGCCGGCACGCGCTGCACGCGGTGCACGCCCGACTCGTGGCGCAGATCGCCGTAGG
>CBJLQC010000074.1:0-8683 GCA_966424955.1 uncultured bacterium
CCACTCGGGGCTGCCGTCCCACCACGGAAAGAAGAACGTCGGGAACCAGCCTTTGAGGATGTCGAGCACGAACACGGGTGTCGCGGCTTTCCAGCCCAGCACCCGATACGCGTTGGTGGCGCCCAGGTTGCCGCTGCCGTGCTGCCGCAGGTCGATGCCGCGCACCGCCCTGGCCACCACGTAGCTCGAGGGAAACGCGCCGATCAGATAAGCCGCCAGCAGCAGCAGCGCGATGATCATGCTTCCTTTTGCTCGCGCCGCGCGCGCAAACGGATGCGCAACGGCGTGCCGCGGAAGCCCCACGCTTCGCGAAAGCCGTTGTGCAGATAGCGGAGATAACTTTCCGGCAGCGCCTTGGGATGATTCACGAAGATCACGAACGTCGGCGGCTGCGTGTCGGCCTGCGTGGCATACAGCAGCTTGACCGGGAATCCGCGATAGTGCGGCGGCGGCTGCCGGATCTGCAGCTCCTTGAGCACTTCATTCACCATGCGCGTGGGCACGCGCTGCTTGCGCGCATCCGCCACGTCGAGCACGTGGTCCAGCACCTTGTTGACGCGCTGGCCCGTGATCGCGGACGTGAAGATCATGGGGACCCAGCGCAGCTGCGGCGCGCGCTCCTTGAATTTGCGCTCGAACTTCTCGGCCGTGCCGGTCTCTTTCTCGACCAGGTCCCATTTGTTCACGACGACGACCAGGCTGGCGCCGCCGCTCCACGCCTTTTCGGCGATGCGCAGATCCTGCACGTGCACTTCCGCTTCCGTCGCGTCGATCATCAGGATGCAGACGTCGGCGCGGTCGATCGAGCGCTGCGTGCGCAACGTGCTGAAATACTCGACGCCGGGGTCGACCTTCGATTGGCGCCGCAGCCCGGCCGTATCGATGAAGACGATGGTGCGGCCGTGGTAGCGGTAGGGCGTGTCGATGCTGTCGCGCGTGGTGCCCGCCACGTCGCTGACGACCAGCCGCTCTTCCCCCAACAGCTTGTTGATGAAGCTCGACTTGCCCACGTTCGGCTTGCCGATCACGGCGACGTAGAGCGCTTCTTCGGTGAGCTCGCCATGCGGCACTTCGGGCAACATGGCGATGAGCACATCCAGCAGATCGCCCGACCCCTTCCCCGAGATCGAGCTGACCGGTATCGGCTCGGTCAGGCCGAGCTGCCAGAAATCGAGGTGCGACTGGTCGTCCGGCCACTTGTCCATCTTGTTCACGACGAGCATGACCGGGCGGCCGGCGGTGCGCAACATGTCCGCGATGCGAAAGTCTACAGGGTGCGGTCCGACCTGCGCGTCCACCACGAAGATGATGACGTCGCTTTCCTGGATGGCCGCATTCACCTGGTGGCGCACCGCGGCGGGCAGCGCTTCGTGCGTGTCGACCTCGATGCCGCCGGTGTCCACCAGGTAGAAGGCGCGGCCCGCCCACTCGGCCCGCGCGAAATTGCGGTCGCGCGTGACGCCCGGCTGGTCTTCGACAATCGCCAGCTTGTGCCCGATCAGGCGATTGAAGAAAGTCGATTTACCGACGTTCGGCCGGCCTACGACCGCGACGGTTGGCAGTCCGTGGCGCAATACCCCTCTACCTCATCCGCACGTAAGAGTGTCTCGATCAGCTGGTGGCCCGGCACCAGCCGCGTCGTGCCGAACAGGTCGCGCAGTGTCTCGAGCGCGACGTCGTCTACAAACACCTCGTCATCATTGAGCGCTTCCGCCGGCAACAGCACGGTGTCGTAAACACCGCTGCGGCGAATCGTCTCGGCAATGGCGCGGCCCGGCAGCAGGCCCGCCGTGGTGACCGTCTCGCCGAACATCGTATTCACGACACCCAGCACGTCGACGGTGGCGCGCGTCCGCTCCGCAATACGCGCGGCCAGCGGTGCGATCACTTCGGCCATGCGCGTGCCCGTCACGATGCCTATCCGCTGGCCATCGAGAGCCGGCAGCGTGTTGAGGCCGGCGTCGAACTCATCGACAAAGCGCCGCACCGCCCCGACGCCGTTCTCGGTCAGCGGCCAGTCGTCATAATACTCATCGGCCGGCATGGGCTGTCCTGCCGCGAAATACAATTCGTCCGCCGCATACGCCCAGCCAATGCCACGCTCGCGCAGCGCGCGGGTGCGGGCGGCCTCGATCTGCCGCAATGCCTGCGCCGCTTCGGGCTGCGTGAGCAGCCGGATCGGACGATTGAGATTGTATTGCGTGAGGCCGACCGGCACGACCGAGAGCGAAAGGACGCCCGGCCCGAGCTGCCAGAGATCGTCGATCGTGCGCGCGAGGTGCGCCCCGTCGTTCCACTCGGGACAGAGCACGATCTGCGTGTGCACCTCCAGCCCCGCCGAAGTGAGCTGCCGCAGCTGATCGACGATACCGCCGCCCAGCTCGACGCCCAGCATCCGCTGCCGCACCGCCGGATCGGTGGCGTGCACACTGACGTACAGCGGTGAGAGGCGCTGCTCGATCAGACGCTGAAATCCCCTGGGGCCGAGATTGGTCAGCGTGACGTAGCTGCCGTACGTAAAGGAGAGCCGGAAATCGTCGTCTTTCAGGTGCAGCGACCGGCGCGCGCCGTCCGGGTTGCCATCCACGAAGCAGAACACGCACTTGTTCGCGCATTGGCGCACCGTGTCGGGCGCGGGCAGCAGGCCCAGCGCTTCACCCGCATCCTTCTCGATCTCGTAGATGACGCTCTCGCCGGCGGGCGTGGCGACCTCGACCTCGAGCAGAGCGTCTGCCTCCAGGAAACGGTAGTCGATACCGTCCCGCACCAACTCGCCGTTGATGCGGACAACGCGACTCCCGACTTCCAGTTGCAGCTCCTCGGCAATGCTGCCGGGAACGATCTGCGCGATCCTGACCATAGGGCGCTGTGAGCGATTCGACTTTAAGTAAACCGATCTAAAACAAAATGGGCGGCCCGTTTGAGCCGCCCGAACCCACTCAATCTAGCAGCTTGGGAAGCCGCGCTCAAGCGGCTCTTGAAGCTAATCGGCCGTGACCGGCTCGTTGCCACCGCCGAAGGCCACGTCGCCGCGCGCATCGCGGTGCTCGGCGAGGAGGCGCTCGGCCTCCTGGTAGGCGTAGGCCGGGACCAGCACCCGCACCGGGCTGAGGTCGCCCAGGTCCACCGGCAGGCTGAAATGGTCCTTTTGCGAGAGGACCCGCGCATCGACCCCCTCCGCCTGGAGGTTCTCACGGATCAGTTGTGCCTCGAGATCGTCCGACGTGGTATAGATCTGCGCCCACCCCTCGACGACCGGGATGGCGCGATGGGTCTCGCATTGATAGTGCGGATCCGCACCCCGGTTGCACTCCTCGCACAGCGCGGTGCCGCAGACGACGCACTGCCCGGCGGCCGAGCGTTCCGCATGGCGGGCGCACTGCCGGGCCTGCCGCAAATGCCCACACGCGGGGCAGGCGTCGGCGTCCGCCGCAATGCGCTCGCCGCAGTGCTCGCACGCGGCCGGCATGGTGGCAGCCGTCTCCGTCATCGACGCGCCACACGTCGGGCATTGGGCAAACGAGTCGGGTGCAACGCTTCCGCATTCAGGACAGGTGCTCATGTACGCTCCTCACTTTGGGTGCCCGGAGAGAGTGCAAGAAACGATCTAAAACGAACAGGGCAGGCGCGCCTGCGCCTGCCCTGTCATTCCACTCGAAAGGTGGCCGGAAAATTTACTTGATCAACGTGTACTTCCAGCCACCGTATTCACCCGTCAGGTCGAATTCCGCGCTGAATTGCGCATCGCCTTCCGGATCCGGGGCCGCAACCGAGACCTCCTTGCTGGCCAGCTCAGCGCCCGTCGGGCTCAGCACCGACAGCTTGATCTTCATCGGCTGGCCCTTCGGCGTCTTCACGTTGACCATCGTGCCGCTGATCTTGAGCTTCTTGTCGGTCAGCTCGGGTGTAATCTCGGCCACCTGGAAGGGTAGCGCCTCGTATTCCGTCATGAGCGGCGGGATCTTGAGCCGGATCTCGTTCGCCTTGGCGACCGGCGTCGTGATGGTCGCCAGCCCGCGATACGCGTTCTGAAGGAGCGCGAACACGTTGCGGTTGGCCGGATCGAATTCGCGTGCCTTGCCGGCGGCCTGCAGCATCTTCTCGTACAGCGGCCGCAGCTGATTGCTCATCGTGGTCTTGTCAGCAGCGTTGGCGGTCGCCAGCCGGTCTTCCAGCGGCTGAATCGTCTCCCACAGCGAGTAGGCCAGGTTGTAATAGGCTTCCTGCTGGTTCGGATTCTTCGTGATGCTCTGCTCGAACGCCTTCGTTGCCGCATCGAGCTGCTGTGCCCGGCGCAGTCCCATGCCCACGCTCAGGAACTCGACGGCCGAGAGGTCACGCCCCAGCAAATCGCTGTAGACCTTCGCCGCCTCCTCGTGCTTGCCCATGCGGCTGTAAACGACCGCCAGGTTCGAGCGCATCGTGACGTTTTCCGGGTGCGTCGCGAGGTAGGCTTCATAGGCCTTCACGGCTTCCTCGTTGCGATTGGCGAAGGCCAGCGCCTGCGCCAGGTCGCGCGATACATCCTCTTCCCACTGGCCCCACTGCGTCGCCTCTTCCGGCTTGATGGTCGCCTTGGCCGCCGGATCGCGCAGGATCTTGAGCGCCTCCTGGTAGACGTCGATCGCCTTGTCCCGCTCATTCTGCCGCGAGTACGCGATCGCCAGGTTCAACAACGCGACAGGATGCTTGCTGTAGATCGAGCGCGCGCCCTCCAGCTTCGTGACCGCCGCCGCCATGTCACCGGCCTGCAATGCCGCGCTGCCCGTGCGGAAGGCCTCGGCATACGCGCGCAGCCTCTCTTCGTCGGTTTCCTTCACGTACTCGGGCCACATCTGCTCGGCCTTGTCGAATGCCGAGTCCGCGGCCGCCAGATTGCCGAGCGCCGCATGCACGCGCCCCAGCACGAACCATGAGCGCGAGTTGCCCGCGTCTTTCTCGACGGCCAGCTTCGCGTTTTCCATGGCGCGCGCGAACAGCTGCTGCTGCTCGTCCGCACGCGCGCTCTTGATGGCCCGCCCCAGCTCCAGCTCCGCCGTATTGATCCACAGATTCTTGGACGGTCGCTGCGCCATGGCCTGAGCCGGCGCCAGCACCGCCAAAATCAGTAAAATCCGACCCACACGACTCATTAACGGCCTCCCTTTAGTGTGTCCAATGCCCTGCTCACCTCAAGTGCCGACATGCCAAGCGCTTCGGCTGCCCGCAGCACGTCTTCATACTCCACTTTCGTCCGTACTGTGCCATCCGGCAGCACCACTTCCTTGCGACGGATCCGCTGCCCGCGCCACTCCAGTTCCGACTCCGCGCGCCGCAGCGCCGGCCGCTGCACGGCCCAGTAGCGCGCCCCGATCGTCGTGGTCGAAGCGAACAGCGCGTTTAGTACACTATCCAGTGCCGCGGCCGGCACCAGGGCCTCGAACCGCAGCGCGGGACGCCCTTTCTTCATGGCGATGTGGCCGACTACTGCATCGAGCGCGCCCGCGCGCAGCAAGGCGTCCTGCGCGGCCGGCACATACTCGGCCGTGAGGTCGTCGACGTCGGCCTGCACAACGTACAGGGTTTCCGCGGCCGGCTCAATTTCAGCGGCAATCAGGCGGAGCACATTGGGGCGGTCGGCCGGATCGCGCGTGCCGGCCCCGAAGCCACTGCGGATCATGCGGAATGCGGCCGGTGCCGGGCGCCCTTTGGTCAGGGCGAGAAGGATGGCTGCGCCGGTGGGCGTGGTGCATTCGCCCGGCAGCTCCGTTCCGGTCACTGTCATGCCGGCAAGCAGCTCGAGGGTGGCGGGCGCGGGCACGGGAAAGCGGCCGTGCTCGATCTGCACCCAGCCCTGCCCAACGGCGATGGGCCGGGTGAAGAAATCCTCGAAGCCGAGCTCCTCGACGGCCGCCATGCTGCACAGCACATCCAGAATTGCGTCCAACGCGCCGACTTCGTGGAAGTGCACCTTCTCCACCGTCGTGCCATGCACCCTGGCTTCCGCGTGCGCCAGCACGGTGAACGCTTCGATGGCCCGGGCTTTCGTGACGTCGCTCGCGGCGCTGTGCTGGATGATCTCGACGACGTCGCGCAGGTGGCGGTGCGCGTGCTCGTGCGGCAGCTCGAAGGCGATGCGCGCACTGTCGATGCCGCGCCGGCGAGCGCGCTCAATGGTGACGCCAACCTCACCCAGGCCGAGGCCGGCAATGAATTGCCTCAGCCACTCGGCATCGAGGCCGAGGTCGAGGAGGGCGCTCAGCGTCATGTCGCCGCTGATGCCGGCGAACGGATCGAAGATGAGGATCTTCATGAGCCGCGGGAGTTGGGTGTCACGGTCGGGCGGACATGTCATCGAGTCTCGACATCTGAGCCGGTGTTGGAATCGGCATGGTGCGCATCCAGGTTTTCCGCCCCGTTGTGGACACTCGATGACATGTCCCCCTCGCGAGGCGTGCCACCCTCCCCTCCCGCTCCATCCTGCAGCTCCAGCATGATCTTCTCGGCCAGCTTGCGCGAAAATCCGGGCAGGCGGGCGATCTCGTCCGCCTGCGCGCCCCGGATGGCGCGCACACTGCCGAATTTCTCCAGCAGCACGCGTTGCCGGGTCGGCCCGATGCCTGGTATGTCCGCGAGCTCGCTGCGCAGCGTCCGCTTCGTGCGCAGTTTGCTGTTGTAGCTGTGGGCGAACCGGTGCGCCTCATTGCGGACGCGCTGCAGCAACCGCAAGGGCTGACTCGTGCGGGCCAGCCGCACGGGATCCGGGCGGGCGGCAAGGTAGATTTCCTCTTCTTTCTTGGCCAGCCCGATGAAGGCGACGTCGGTAGCACCGACCTGCGCCGCAGCCAGCCGCGCCGCGCTCAGCTGGCCCTTGCCGCCGTCGATTACCGCCAGGTCAGGTATCGGCAGCTCTTCCTCGATGCGTCGCTTGAAATAGCGGGTGACAACCTCGTGCATGGATCGGAAATCGTCGTTGCCCCAGTCGCCCTTGATGCGAAAGCGGCGGTACTCGCCTTTCTTCGGCTCGCCATTCACGAAAACGACGCCGCTGCCCACCACTTCGCTGCCTTGCAGGTGTGAGATGTCGAAGCAGACGATGACGCGAGGCACCACCTTGAGCTCGAGCGCTTCCTGCAGCTCGTACAGAATGTCGTCGGCGCGGGCGCGCACGTTCTCGTCGAGCACGACGCGCTCTTCGAGCAGATGCCGGGCATTGGTATTCGCCAGCTCCACCAGGCGCAGCTTCTCGCCCTTCTGCGGAACGAGGGTGCTGATCCGCCGCCGCCCCTCCGCGTTCAGCAGCTCCTGGATGACTGGACGGTCCTCAAAATCGTTCGGGAAGTAGATGTCGCGCGGCAAGTCGGCGGTGCCGTGCTCACCCTGTCCGAAGTAGAAACGCGTAGCCGCGGTGCTCAGCAGCGAGTCGTCGGATTCATTCGCCACGTTTTCGAAAAAGTCCAATTCCCGGCCCAGCAGCTTCCCGTCGCGGATCTTGAGCTGCACCGCGCACGCGCGGTCGGCGTCGCGCGCGATGCCGATGACGTCACTATCCCCACCGCGCAGGTCGACGGCGCGCTGCCGCCGCTCGATCGAGTCCAGTCCGTTCAGCACATCGCGCAGGTTGGCCGTCCGCTCGAACTCCATGCGTTCCGCTGCCTCGCGCATGTCGGCGCGCACGCGCTCGCGCACGTGGTCGACGCGTCCGTTGAGCACATCCAGGATCTCGACCACCATCTGGGCATATTGCGCGCGTGTCTGCAGGCCCACGCACGGCGCCAGGCAGCGCCCGATGTGATAGTCGAGACAGGGGCGCGCGGGCGCTTCCTCCGGCAGGTCGTAACGGCAGCTGCGCACGGTATAGAGCCGCTTCACGACTTCGAGCGCGAGGCGCATCGCCGCCACGTCGGTATACGGCCCGAAATAGCGGCCGCCATCATTCTCCAGCCGCCGCGTCACGTACACGCGCGGGAAGGCCTCCTGCACCGTCACCTTGATATAGGGATACTTCTTGTCGTCCTTGAGCCGGATGTTGAAGCGCGGATGGTGGGCCTTGATCAGGTTGGCTTCCAGCAGCAGCGCTTCCGCTTCACTACCCACCACGATGGTATCGACATCGCGGATGCGCCGGACCATCTCGTCCTGCTTGGGCGAGGATTGGTCGAGCGCGAAGTGATTGCGAACTCGCGCACGCAGCGACTTGGCTTTGCCGATGTAGAGAATCTGACCCTTGCCATCCCGGAACATGTAAACGCCGGGACGCGTGGGCAGATGCTGGAGCTTCTTATCGAGTGATTCCGACACGGTAGCTTGTACCCCGCGCGGGGCGCGCCGCTCCGCTCAGGAGGATGTGGGCCCGGGCGGCAGCTCACCTTTCGTACGCGGCTTTGATTCCAGCAGCTGGTGCAGGAAGGTGGTTTCCTCTTCGAGCCTGAGAATCTCGGAGTTCAGCCGCTCGACTTCGGTCTCCAGTGCGGTGAGGCGCTGCGCGCTGGCGGGCTCGATGGCCGTGCCGCTGCGTTTGGTAACGTAATCCGCCAGCGCGCGCCCGAGATGAGAATCGAGCACGACCGCGATCAGCGGAATCATCAATGCCAGGATGAGGATTATCCAGCCCATTTTGCTCGTCAGCCACACATGACGCCGGTCCACTCGGCCGCCGGCCGGTCGAAGGAAAAGTCGATCTGTTCGGCGATGGCGTCCAGTA
>CBJLQC010000075.1:0-8582 GCA_966424955.1 uncultured bacterium
AGCTCTCCCCATCGACCAGAGTCAGTGAACGGACATATGACTCGTTTCGAAGGTTTCGCGCAATCAGCAGGAACGCCAAAACCGCGACGGTAAGGTAGATAACCGCCTGCCAGCGCGGACCGAAAATGAGCTTCCCCACACCAAACAGTGTCGTATACACGGTGACCACGCCGGCGACCCAGTTCACCCAGGCCAGCGCGCCGCCCGCGATCTGTTCGTCGGGGAAACCGGCCCGCCGCGCGACGGCGCGCCAGCCCGGCCCGCCGGGGCGCACGCGGCGGTAGAACGCCTCGAGCGTGGCCGCCGGCGTGGGCGCCGTCATGAAGGTGACGACCAGCCAGACGACGGTCGTGACCGCCGTCGTAATCAGCATGAGATACGTGCCTTCCAGCGCATCAGTCGGGTTGAAGACGCCGCCGAAGGTGAGGATGCAGAAAACGATGAGCGCCGCGGCCATGGCGCTGATCTCCGACCAGGCATTGATGCGCCACCAGTACCAGCGAAGGATGTAAACCAGCCCGGTCCCCGCGCCGATCGCAATGATGATGCGCCACGCGCCCTCGATCGATCCGCTCTTGTACAGCCAGTAGGTGGTGATGCCGGAGAGCACGAAGACGACCGCCGTGGCCACGCGGGACAGGAACACGACCTTCTTTTGCGGCGCATCCGGATTGACGAACCGCAAATAGAGATCGTTGATGAAATACGACGCACCCCAGTTCAGCTGCGTCGCGATCGTGGACATGTAGGCGGCCGCGAATGCCGCGACGAGCAGCCCCTTCATGCCGGTGGGCAGCAGGTCCACGACTGCGCGCAGGTAACCACTCGCCGGATCCTCCAGTCCTGGATACAGCACCACGACGCACAGCGCAGTCAGGATCCACGGCCACGGGCGCACGGCGTAGTGCGCGATGTTGAACCACAACGTAGCCAGCAGGCCGTCCCGCTCCGTTTTCGCGCTGAAGATGCGTTGCGCGATATAGCCGCCACCGCCCGGCTCGGCGCCGGGATACGACGTCGCCCACCACTGCACGGCGAGATACGCCAGAAACGCGGTCACCGGCATCCAGGCCGCGCCCACGGCAGGCATGAGCGAGAGCGCGGCGTCGGTCGAGCCGAAATGCTCGGGCAGGCGTTGTTTCAGCGCTTCGATGCCGCCTACCCGATCGACGGCGTAGATGGCGAGGGCGATGGAGCCGCCCATCGCGATGATGAATTGCACGAGGTCCGTGACGACCACGCCCCACAACCCGCTGAGGACGGAATAAAGCATGGTGATCACGAACATGGCGAGGAAGGCCTGCAGCGGATCGACGCCCAGCACCACGTCCAGGATCTTGATCATCGCGAGGTTGACCCAGCCCATGATGATGAGGTTGATGGGCAGGGCCATGTAGAGCGCGCGAAAGACGCGCAGCACGGCGGCCGGCTTTCCGGAATAGCGGATCTCCGCGAACTCGACATCGGTGAGCACGTGCGCGCGCCGCCACAAATGCGCGTAAAAGAACACGGTCAGAATGCCGCTCATGACCATGTTCCACCACAGCCAGTTGCCGGCGACGCCGTTCTGGGCGACCATGCCGGTCACCGCCAGTGGCGTGTCCGCGGCGAAGGTGGTGGCGACCATCGAAGTACCGGCCAGCCACCAGGGGAGTGACCGGCCGGAAACGAAGAACTCGGAGACGCTCTCGCCGGCTCTCTTGGCGTAGGCGAGGCCGATGCCGGCGGAGAGCGCGAAGTACGCGCCCACGATGATCCAGTCGAGTAATTGCATTAACGCTTCCTCGCGTTATGGCCGCAGAGAACGCGGAGAACGCCGAGGGCGCTTCCGCAGGAAATCATCCGCTTCGAAAAAAAAAACTGAATTTACCGCCTGATTTACGCGATAACACGGGTCGCGCGCCGGTGAGCACTCCGTGTTCACCGCGATCTCCGCGGCCATCAGCCGTTTACCGCCACGTGCGTTTCACCGCCGGCATGTCCCGAATCGCCTGGTTGACCGCATCCGCCAGCGCGCGCCGCACGGGCACATGCTTCTGGTTTTCCCGCGTCGGGTTGACGCGATTGGTCAGCAGGATCACGAAAACGTCGCGCTCGGGATCCATCCACATGCTGGTGCCGGTGAAGCCGGTGTGACCGAAGGCGCGCTCGCTGAAGTAGTCACCGGCCGATGAATTCTCGGCGGGCGTGTCCCAGCCCAGTGCGCGGCTCGATGCACTGCTCTGCCGCCGTGTGAAAAGCTCGACGGTTTCCGGGGAAATGAGCCGCTGTCCGTTGAAGTACCCGCCGTTCAGCAGCATTTGAGCGAAGCGGGCCAGGTCGCGGGCGGAAGAAAACAGGCCGGCGTGACCCGCGACGCCACCCAGTGCGAAAGCATTTTCGTCGTGCACGCGCCCGTGCATGTGCTGTCGGCGGAACAGCGTGTCGATCTCGGTGGGCGCGATGCGCGCCAGCAGATGCGACGTTTCGTCGGCCGCGCCCGCGCCCATCCGCGCGATGCTCTGGGCTAGTGGATTGTACAGCGTCTCCCGCATGCCGAGGGGTCGGAAGACGCGGGACCGCACCAGTTCGTCGAGCGGCTGGCCGGTGACGCGCTCCATCGCCAGCCCCAGCAGGATCGGGCCGAAATCGCTGTACAGGGTGCCGGCACCCGTCCGATACTCGAGCGGCAGATCCAGGATCGCACGGAGGTATTCGTCGCGACCGCGCGCATTGCGCCACAACGGGGCGAAGGAGCGGAAGCCCGCGTTGTGCAGCAGCACGTTGCGGACGGTGATGTGCTGCTTGTCGGGATACCTCAGCAGCTCGGGCAGGTACCGGCTGAGCGGCGCGTCCAGCGCCAGCTTGCCGTCCTCGATCAGCATCATCGCGGCCGTGGTAGTGGCCACGACCTTGGTGAGCGATGCCAGATCGTAAATGCTGGAATCGTTGACGTTGGCAAAACCGGAGCGGTAATCCAGCACGCCGTAGCCCTGCAACTTGACGAGGCGGCCGTGCCGGCCGATCGCGACGGCGGCGCCGGGCGTGGCGCGGTCGCGCACGGCCGCATTGATGATGCTATCCACGCGCGCCAGGACGGAATCGTCCATGCCGACCTCGCCGGGAAGCGCCCGGCTCAGCTCGCCGGATTTAACCACGCGTTTCAAGCCGCTGCCCCGCGCGGTGCCGGGCAGGTCGATGGGCAACACACCGGTAATGGCGGCTTGCCCGGCGATGGCGCGCGCGACGGCACGCTGCGCATGGTCGCCGCGCGGCTGCCAGGCGAGCAGGTATGCGGAACGGGGCAGCAGCGAGGCCGGTCCATAGGGATCGCCGAATGCCACCAGGACGGTCGGCTTGCTGAGTGCGGCAAGTTGTGCGGCCACCTCCTGCGTGCGGCGTGGCGTCTGGATGTGCCCCTGTCCGGAGATCGGCATGAGGAACGTTGCAAAAATAACCGCATCGGCGCGCTGCGCCTGGTCGAGCGCCCGGTCGAAAACGTCCTGGCTGAGCGACTCGTCCAGCCTGCTGAACGTCACGCCCGAGCCATAGATCGCGCGCAGCTCGGCGCTCAGTGCGCGGCCGGCCCCCAGGTCGTTGGCGGCACTGAAGGCAATTACCGCAACGCGTCGGTGCGGCGCGGGATCGATGGGCACCTGGTTGGCCGGATCGCGCACCAGGGTCAGCGATCGGGTTGCCATCAGCGCGGCCGCGCGCTCGTGCTCGGGCGCGGCCACGACCTCACCCACGCGCGCCGGATCGACGTAGCGGTTGCGCTGCAAGCCCAGCCAGGCTTTCGCGGCCAGGATCCTGTGCACCGACGAATCCACGCGGGCCACGCTGATGCGGCCACTCTGCACCGCGGCGAGCAGCGCGGCATGCGCTTGCACGACGTCGGGCGGCGAAAGGATGACGTCGGCGCCGGCTTCGAAGGCACGCACCGCGATCTCGCCTGCCGTGTAGCCGGGCACATTGCGCAGCGCGCCCATCGTCAGCGCGTCGGTAACGATCAATCCGCGGAAGCCGAGCTGGTTACGCAGCAGCGTGAGCCCGGCGGCCGGCGCGATGCTGGCGGGCGTCGCTCGATCGCCGATCAGTGAAGGTATCGCAAGATGCCCGAGCATGACGCTGCTCACGCCCGCTTCAATCGCGGCGCGAAACGGCACGAGCTCGACGGAATCCAGCCGGCTGCGCGGCACATCGAGAACCGGCAAATCGACGTGCGAATCGACGTTGGTATCGCCGTGTCCGGGAAAATGCTTGGCCGAGGTCAGCGCGTTCGCACGCGTGGCGCCGCGAATGAACGCCGCGCCAAAACGGGCGACGTCGCGCGGATCGGAACCGTAAGCGCGCACGTTGACGATGGGATTGGCCGCCTGCGTGTTGACGTCCAGCACCGGCGCGAAGACCCAGTGAATGCCGACGGCGCGGGCTTCCAGCGCCGTAATGCGTCCGGCGGTGTCCGCGAACGCCGCATCGCCGGTCGCGCCGACGCCCATGTTGAAGGGGAACGCGGTGCCGCCGCCGCCTTCCATGCCGTAGGGCAGATAGGTCGGGCGCCACAACCGCATGCCCGAGCCCCACTCCAGATCGGCCGCGATCAAGAGCGGCACCTGTGCACTATGCTGCAGCGCGTTCAGCTTAACGGCGACTTCGGTCGGTGAACCAATGCCGACCGCAAAGCCGCCAATGTGATAGTCGCGAATCAGGCGCGTGATGCGCTGTGTCTCCGCGTCGCGGACATTCTCGAAATCGCCGGTCAGGCGGCCCATGATGAGCTGCCCGACCTTCTGCTCGAGGGTGAGCGCGCCCAGGGTGCGATCCACCCATTGCGCGGAATCGGTGGGCACGGCGCGCTCGATAGCGGTATTACCGCTCGCGCAGGCGGCCAGCCCAACGGCGAGGACCGGAAGCAACTTCTTCATTGCATCAGCAGAAACAAGGTTCCAAGTACTCCGACGGCGATGAACACCCGCCGCCATGTCAGGGGTGTGCCTCGGCCGCGATCGTCGACCGGCGTCCATACCAGCACGACACCACAGCCGCTGCGATTCTGGTACTGCACCGGCACCTGGGCCAAGGTGCGATAGATCTCGATGCCTTCGACGTCCAGCGCCGAGATGTAGCCCAGGTCGCGCGGCTCGACTTGCATGCCATCCAGAAAGTAAGCCGGCCGGCAGGTGCGCGCACCGGGCATGCGCTCGGTGACGATCATCGCCACGTTGGCGCCCCCGCGGCGCTCCAGCTCCTGGTAGGTGATGATGGTCCCGCCCATCAGCGGGGCACGAGCGGCCCGGTCGTAAAATTCGTCCAGGCGGCCACGTGAATAACGGCGGCGCGCCTCGACGCGCAGCGGCGCCAGCGGGATCGCGGCTGCGTCCATGGTCAATACGATGTCGATGTGCTGGAGATTTTCGACGTCGAGTGCGCTCGAGGTGGCGCGGTAGCCCAACAGCTCGGCGCTCACCGTCAGCGTCCCGCCGGGCAGCGGCGCCGGCAGGCGCATGGAAAACCGGCCGGCGGAATCGGAGACGGCGTGGAAACGGTATGCGCCGGAGGCGTCACTGATCGCAACGGTCGCGCCGGCCAGCGGCACGGAATCGGTGTTGAGCACCACACCCTGTACGATCACCTGAGCGCTCGCGCCGGATGCGGCTGCCAGCAGCAGCAACTCCAGCGCGAGCGCCCGGCGAATCACCTCGCCTCGACGGTTATGCCCTCGCCGATGCGATGGTAGGGTGGAATGCCGATCGGCAGCGTGCCGTGAATCGGAATCTGTCCGACCAGAGCGCGGGCGGCCGCCCGTTGCGAGACGTCCCATTGCCCCCAAGCGAGCACGTAGGTGCTGATGTTGGGGAACTGCGTCAGGACGTAAGGATTGCCGAATGCGGTGACGATGGTCGGCTTGCGCGCGGCCAGCGCATTGAGCGCGGCCGCAATGCTCTGCGGAATCGCCAGGTCGGCCTTGGCCGCCTGCACGCGGATGTAGGGCGAGAACAGCACGACGTCGGCACTGTCGGCCAGCGCGGCGAACCGCGCGATATCGGCTTCGTCCGCGTTCGCGTCGAGGAACAGCGTGCGCAGATCGGGCAGCGCGCCGCGCAGTGTGTTCTGGAAGGTGCGCCCCGTGATGGGATCGTAGTCGTCGGCATAAACGACACTCAGCACCTTGCCACTGACCGGCAGCAGCTTCTGGTTGTCGCGCGCTACCGTGATGGAGCGGTCGGCGGCTTCCTGCGCCCGCTGCTGATGCTCGGGTTTGCCCACCAGGTCCTGCACGCGCGAAAGGTCGACCGTGCGGCTGCGCTGCAGGCCGAGACGCGCCTTCGAGCCCAGCACGCGCCGGACGGCCTGGTCGATGCGCGCCTGCGGAATGGCGCCCGACTCGACGGCCGCGACCACCGTATCGATGATGGCGGGCACATCCTGCGGGAACGGCTGCAGCAGCACATCGGCGCCCGCCTGCAGGGCCATGACCGGGGAAGCGAAGCGGCCATAGGTCGTGATGAGCGCGCCCATGTCCATCGCGTCCGTGAAAATGATGCCCTCGTAATCCAGCTCGTCACGCAACAACCCGGTGAGAATCTTGGGATTCAGCGTGGCCGGCACGGTGTCGCCGGTCAGCGCCGGAAACGCGATGTGCGCCGTCATGATCGCGCCCACATGGTTGCGAATGGCCGTTTCGTAGGGCGGCAGCTCGACTTTTTCCGCGCGCGTCTTGTCCACCGTGATGATGGGCAGATTGACGTGCGAATCGGTGCCGGTATCGCCGTGTCCGGGGAAATGCTTCGCGGTCGCGATCATCCCGTTAACCTGCAGCCCGCGGATGTGCGCCGCCGCCATGCGCGCGACCAGGTCGGGCGCCTCGCCATACGAGCGCGTGTTGATGATCGGGTTGTTCGGGTTGTTGTTGACATCCACCACGGGCGCGAAGGTCACGTGCACGCCGACCGCGCGACCTTCCAGCGCGGTGATCCGGCCCAGCTCGTAGGCCAGCTGCTCGTCGCCCGCCGCGCCCAGCGCCATGATCGGCGGGAAGCGCGTCGCGCCGCCGTTATCGATGCCGTACGGCATGATGATGCCGGTCTGCAGAATCTGGCCAGGACCGTGCTCCATGTCGGCCGTGACCAGGAGCGGCAGCTCCGCGAGCGATTGCAGCGTATTCAGCTTCGCCGCCATCTCGAGCGGCGGGCCCTGCGTGATGATGAGCCCGCCCACCGCATACTTGACGACCCAGTCCCGCAACCGTTCGTATTCGGGACCGTTGGTGGGCATGTAATTGCCGCTGATGCGGGGCATGAGCAGCTGGCCGACCTTCTGCCGCAACGTGAGACGCGCGAGCGTCTGAGCGACCCATTCCGAGCCGTCCGCCGTCAGCTGCTCGCTCATGCGCGGCGGCGGGGGCGGGACGGTGGGTTCACCAGCCGGACCGGTACGGGTGGCCGCCGGCGCACATGCCAGGAGCAGGCTCGCGCCGAGCAGCGCAGCCCAATTTTTCGAGGAGCTGATCATGATGTTCATAGGTCGGAAGATGCGTGCGCTGACCGCTGTGCTGCAATACACGATGCCGCTGATCCTGGTGGGGTGTGCGCCGACGACGTCGCCGCAAGTAACATCTGGTACTGTTACACCCGCGGTTGACATTCGTCCCGGCATCGACGTCCTGGCTGCGGGCGACA
Organism: uncultured bacterium; assembly: GCA_966424955.1. Taxonomy (GTDB): domain Bacteria; phylum Gemmatimonadota; class Gemmatimonadetes; order Longimicrobiales; family RSA9; genus CBJLQC01. The sequence goes on from CBJLQC010000075.1 coordinate 7,659, forward strand.
TGACCGCCCTGCGCGGCATGCGCGTCGGGCTGATCACCAATCACACGGGCAAGAGCCGTTCGGGTGAAAGCACGATCGACGTGCTGCACCGCGACCAGCGTATCCGGCTGGTCGCGCTGTTTGCGCCCGAGCACGGCATCCGCGGCGCGGTCGAGGGCGGCGTGACCATCGAGACGGAGCGCGACAGCAAGACGGGCCTGCCCATCCATTCCCTCTACGGCGCCACGCAGAAGCCGACCGCCGAGATGCTGCGTGATGTCGATGCGCTGGTCTTCGACATCCAGGACATTGGCGCGCGCTATTACACGTATCCGTGGACGATGGCGCTGGCCATGCAGGCAGCCGCCGAGAACGGCAAACGGTTCGTCGTCCTGGATCGCCCGAATCCGATCGGCGGTGAGCTGGTCCAGGGCAACATCAACGACACCACCTCGTTCGTCGGGCTGTACGCCGTGCCCATGCGCCACGGCATGACCATGGGCGAGCTGGCGCGGTACCTCAATCGCGAGCATAGCATCAATGCCGATCTGGTGGTCGTTCCGGTCGCGGGCCTGACGCGTACCATGTGGTACGAGCAGACCGGGCTGCCCTGGACGCCGCCGTCGCCCAACATGCCATCCATCGAAAGCGCGACACATTATCCCGGCTTGTGCATTTTCGAAGGGACGAATATCTCGGTCGGCCGCGGCACACCCACGGCGTTCCAGGTGCTGGGCGCGCCCTGGCTCGACGCGCGTGTCCTGATCGAGCGGCTGAACGACTACAAGTTCCCGGGCGTACGCTTCGAGGCCGTCACCTTCACGCCGGTCAAGCCGGGCGACAACAAATACAACGGTCAGCTCGTCAATGCGGTGCGTTTCATTACCACGAACCGGCAGACCTACGACCCGACGCGGGTGGCCGTCGCCGCGCTGATCGAGGTGA
>CBJLQC010000076.1:0-8549 GCA_966424955.1 uncultured bacterium
AACAGGATCGCGCCCAGAATGCGCGCGTCGAACGCCGGGCTCGTGACAATGCGCGTCCGCATCTCGTGGATGCGGTCGTACATTTCGCTTTCATTTGCGTAGGCATCCTCACCCACGCCGTACAATTTGAGCGCTTTCGGCGTGCTGCCGCCGCTCTGGTCCAGTGCGGCAATGAAACCATCGCCTTCGCGGACTTTGTTGAACATTTCCTGGTTCATGCTTCCCTCCTATTTCGCATGGGCGGCCTTGCGTTGCAGCACGCGCTGCACGGCCGCCATTACTTCATTCGCAGTCAGACCATACTTCTTCATCAGTGCTTCCGGGTCGCCGCTTTCGGCGTATTGATCGTCCAGGCCGACGAACTCCATGGGCACCGGCTCCTGCCGCACGACCGATTGTGCAACCCGGGCCCCCAGCCCGCCGTGGATGAGATGCTCTTCCGCGACGACGATCGCGCCGGTGTCGCGCGCGGCGGCCGCGACCTCGGCATCATCCAATGGTTTGACGGTCGCCATATCCACGACGCGCACGCTGACGCCCTGCTCACGCAGTTTCTCGTGCGCGACTACGCCCGCGGCTACCATCAGCCCGTTGGCAATGACCGTTACATCACTTCCCTCGCGGACGCGTGTGGCCTGGCCGAACGCAAAGTCCGGCTCTTCGCTGAAAACCAGCGGCGCCTTGGGCCGGCCGGAGCGGATATATACCGGTCCATGGTGACGGTACGCGGCCTTGACCGCGGCGCGCATCTCGTGCTCGTCGCACGGAATGCACACCACGAAGCCGGGCAGGCTGCAGGCCAGCGCGATGTCTTCCACCGACTGCTGGCTCGCGCCATCCTCGCCGATCGAGATGCCGCCGTGACTGCCCGCCACCTTTACGTTGAGCTGCGGATACGCGACCGCCATGCGCAGCTGATCGAAGCCTTTCAGAATGACGAACGCCGCGAAGCTGGAGATGAAGGGCACCTTGCCGGAGCTGGCCAGTCCGCCCGCCATGCCCACCATGTTGGCTTCCTGGATGCCGACGTTCAGAAAGCGCTCGGGAAATGTTTCACCGAACGTGGCGCTCTTCGTGCTTTTGGCGAGGTCCGCATCCAGCACGACGATCTCTTGATGCTCTTTTCCGAGATCGCGCAGCGCCTCGCCGTACGCGTCGCGGGTGGCTTTGCCGAAGCTGAGGCCGGGATAGATGGTTTTCATCGCCCCTCCCGCAGGTCGGTGGCCGCGCTCCGTTCGATCGATGCTTCAGCACGGTGCAGTGCATCATCCAGCTCGCCCAGCGCCTTCGCCATTTCCTCTTCCGTGGGCGCGACGCCGTGATACGCGTTCTCGCCCTCCATGAAGCTCACGCCTTTGCCTTTGACCGTGTGGGCAACAATGCACGCCGGGCCGGCCTGCCCGAGCGCCCAGTCGAGAGCGTCCATGACTTCACCCAAATCGTGTCCGTCGATCTCGCGCACCGACCAGCCGAACGCGCGCCATTTGTCGGCGAACGGCTCGATGCTGAGGATTTCGTTGGTGGCGCCGTCCAGCTGGAATTTGTTGTAGTCTACTATGGCGATCAGGTTATCCGGCTGATGATGCCCGGCAGCCATGGCTGCTTCCCAGACCTGACCCTCCTGGCATTCGCCATCACCCAGCAGGCAGAAGACGCGTACGCTGTTCTTGTCCATGCGCGCGGCGAGTGCCATGCCCAGCGCGATCGACAAGCCCTGACCGAGCGAGCCGGTCGAAGCTTCGATGCCCGGCGCAGTACCCAGCACCGGATGTCCCTGCAGACGGCTGTTGATCTTGCGCAGCGTTTTGAGCTCGGCATGCGGCATGAAGCCGGCCTCCGCCAGCGCAGCGTACTGCACGGGGACGCCGTGACCTTTGGAGAGCACGAAACGGTCGCGCTCGGCCCATTCCGGATTCTGCGGGTCGTAACGCAGGAAGCCGCCGAAATAGAGCGCAGTGACGATCTCGACAGCGGACAGCGATCCACCCGGATGGCCGCTCGCTGCCTCGGCAAGCATTTCTATGATGTGCCGGCGAATGCTGGTCGCGCGCCCGCGCAACGCGGCCAGATCCCGATCCGTTTTCTGTCGGGCCTGCAGTGCTTTTGCCATAATCGCCCAATCTAGGGGGCGATCGGAGGCGCCGCAAAACGGCGAAAACAGGTCTTTTCTTTACCGCGGGCTAGGCGCCTTCCGGCTCCACGACACGTAGTTTGCGCGCTGCGTGGATGCTCGCCGGCGTGGCCGGCTCGTCGGTTGGGCCCTTCGGAAGGTGCTGGTCCGCCAGGCGAGACAGCGCCATGTAATAGGCCACCTCGGCGATGCTCTCGCGTACTTCCAGTGACTCGAGGTACACCTCGACCGCTTCGCTGAAAGGCGCTTCCTTCTCGAGCAGCTCGACGAAGTTCATGGCATTGTCCACGTGCGTATTCAGAATCGCGATCTCCGTGCGTGCCGCCACCAGCTCGACCCAGCGCCGCAGGTCTTCGTTGACGCGTCCGCGCAGGCGCTGCCGGAACTGATCCATGAACTTCTTGCGCGCGCTCTCACCGTTCTGCGGCGGCGCTTCCGTCGTCACGAATTCCGGCCACTGTTCCGTCGTTGCGGCGCGCTCACCCAGGATGGCCAGTGCGCGCGTCGTAATGACGCGCGCTTCGTCATCCGAAAGCCGCAGCATGCGTGTGTAGATGTTGAGGGCGTTCTCGAACGGCACCTGTTCCCCCACCAGCTGGATCAGGCCGAGTGCGTGATTCACGTGGGTGCTGAGCAGGCGTTCCTGCGCGACCGCTACCGCCAGCTCGACGCGGCGGCGCATGGAGTCGGAAATGTCTCGGGATGCAAACGGGTTTTTCATGCCTCCCAGCTGGTGCAATCAAAGTGCCATTTGCACGGTGGCGCGGGCGACTGGGGGATCCGGAGAAATCGGGCTGATTGGCGGGAAAAGGCCGCCCTCGCGAGCGGCCCCTTGTGATCAGGACAGCGCGGTCTGCGCGTCCGCAATCTGTTGGAGTACCGCCGCCCGGCCGGTCCCGCCGAGCGCCTGGCGCGCCTCCACCGAAAGCTGCGCCGTGGGGCGCGGAATCGCCCCCTGCCCGAAAGCGGCGTGCACGGCAATCCAGGCATCGGCCGGCAGCTCCTTCAAGGTGACGCCCTGTTGCTCGGCCAGGCGGAGCAGCTTGCCCACCGCGCCGTGCGCCTCCCGGAACGGCACGCCGCGCCGCACCAGCTCATCGGCGATGTCAGTGGCCAGAACGTCTTCCCGGTCGGCGGCGCTTTGGAGCCGGTCCGTTTGGAACGAAAGCTGGGCCACCGTCTCGCGCGTCGGCGGCAGCACGAGCAGCATGGCATCGACGGCGGAGAACAGCAGCGTCTTGTCTTCCTGCATGTCCTTGTTGTAGCCCGAAGGCAGCCCTTTCAGCATGGCCAGCGCCCCCGCGACATCGCCGGCCAGTCGCGCCGCTTTGCCGCGCGCCAGCTCCAGGCCATCCGGATTGCGCTTCTGCGGCATCAGGCTCGAGCCCGTCGTGTAGGACTCCGGCAGCTGCACGTACCCGAACTCATCACTCGAGAAGATGATGAGGTCCTCCGCGAGGCGTGAGAGGTGCGCGCCGGTCAGGGCAGCGGCGAATACCAGCTCGCACACCCAGTCGCGGTCACCCACGGCATCCAGTGAGTTCTCACTGACGGCACGAAAACCGAGCAGCTCCTTGAGCAGCGTTCGATCGATATTGAAGCCGGAACCGGCGATGGCGCCGCTGCCGAGCGGCAACACCGCCACGCGCTCGAGGGCCGCGGTCCAGCGCTGCCGGTCGCGGTCGAGCGCCCAGAAATACGAGAGCAGCCAATGCGCGACGCGCACGGGCTGCGCGCGCCGCAAATGCGTATAAGCAGGCATGAGCGTGTCTACGTGCGCTTCGGCCTGAGCCAGCAGCGCAGCTTGCAGCGCTTTCAGCTCTTCGACCACGCGCGCGCCGGCCCGTGTCGCCCACAAGCGCGTGTCCGTAACCACCTGGTCGTTGCGTGAACGGCCGGTGTGCAGCTTACCAGCCACGTCCCCGACTTTGCCGTACAGGAGCCGTTCGACGAGCGAGTGGATGTCTTCGTCGGCGACGTCGTCCGGAAACGACGACGCCAGCTCGGCGTGCACCGCGAGCAGCCCACGATCGAGCTGCTGCGCTTCGGCACGTGTCAGCACATCCGCGCGCAGGAGCGCCTGCACCCATGCGCGACTGGCTTCGATATCCTCGCGCCAAAGCCGCTTATCCACCGGCAGGCTGTTGTTCAACTCCTCCAGCGTGGGCGCGGTGCTCGCGCTGAAGCGTCCCCCCCACAACTTCAAGGTCGGTGTCGTGGCCACTGCTTCCACTAGTCACCTCCGGTCGGAACCAGGGTGTCGCGGCCCTTCAGGATCTCGGCCAACGGCGTGACCTGGTTTACCTCTTCCTTCGCACGCTGACGCGCTTCGCTGCGTGTGGGCAGCGAGAACAGGTGGATGAAGCCGGCCGCATCCGCATGATCGTAATTGCCGGCGTCGCCGAACGAAGCCAACCCTTCATCGTACAACGAGTACGGGCTCTGGCGGCCGGCAATGATGATATTGCCCTTGTAGAGCTTGAGCCGCACCGTGCCGGTCACGCGCTGCTGCGTCACGTTGACCAACGCATCGAGCGCTTCCCGCTCGGTGGACCACCACCGCCCTTCGTAAACCAGGTCGGCGTAGCGTTGCGCAACGTTGTCCTTCAGCGCCAGCGCGCGCCGGTCCAGAACCAGCATTTCCAGCTCACGGTGCGCGGTATAGAGGATCGTGCCACCCGGCGTCTCGTAAATACCGCGCGACTTCATCCCGACCAGGCGGTCTTCCACGATGTCGGCACGGCCCACGCCGTGCAGTCCGCCGATCGCGTTCAGCTGCGTGATCATCTCGACCGGGCCGAGCGCGCGCCCGTTCAGTTTTACCGGATAGCCTTCCTCGAACGTCAGCTCGATGTACTCCGGCTGATTGGGCGCGTCCTCGGGCGCATGCGTCAGCATGAACAGGTCGGCGGGCGGCTCGTTGTTCGGATCCTCGAGCAATCCGCCCTCGTGCGAGATGTGCCAAAGGTTGCGATCGCGGGAGTAAATCTTTTCCTTGCTCGCCGTGATCGGAATCTGCCGGGCCGCCGCATAGTCGATGGCATCTTCGCGCGAGCGGATGTCCCACATGCGCCACGGCGCGATGACTTTCAGGTTGGGCGCGAACGCCGCATAGGCCAGCTCGAACCGAACCTGGTCGTTACCCTTGCCGGTGCAGCCGTGCGCCACTGCGTCGGCCCCCAGCTTTACCGCCAGCTCGGCCTGTGCGCGCGCGATGATCGGTCGCGCCATGGACGTGCCCAGCAGGTACTTACGCGCGTAGATCGCGCCGGCGCGCAGCGTCGGCCAGATGATCTCGCGCACGAACGGCTCGCGCAGATCCTGCACGATACAGGTTTGTGCACCTTGCGAGCGCGCGCGCTCCTCCAGGCCGCTCAGCTCCTCGCCCTGGCCGGCGTCGGCCGCCACGCAAATGATTTCGGCGTTGTCGGAGTGCTCGCGCAGCCAGGGCACGATGATGGATGTGTCCAGTCCGCCCGAATACGCCAAGACAATCGTGTATGCCATCTCTCTCTAACTCCAATCTCGAATGCGTTAAGCCTTACGCACCCAGGTCGTACGCGAATGCGATCTCGTTACACGTGGCGCGCCTGGCACACCGGCTACAGTCTGCCTGCACCTTTTGCGGATAGTCCGCGACGTTTACCTGCTCGAATCCGAGCTTCGCGAAAAAGCCGGGCTGCAGGGTCAGCGCAATTACGCGCTTCAGTCCGAGCGACTGTGCCTGCGCGAGCAGTGTTTCCACGACCGTCCGGCCGACGCCATTGCCGTGCGACTCGCCCGACACTGCGAGCGCGACGATTTCGCCCAGTTCGCTGTTGTACAGACGCAGCCCGGCACAACCGACGATGCGTCCGTGATGCTCGGCAACCACGAACTCGCGGAAATTGCGGTAGACTTCGTCCACCGCGCGCGGCAACAGCAGGCCCTGGCGCGCGAAGGTTTCCAGCAGCGAGTGCATCTCATCCACGTCGGTCGGCAAGGCCTCGCGAATGACGACTTCAGCCGCTGTAACCGGCGAGACCAGGTGCAGGTGCGGACGGATCGCCTTGCGCGCGCGCCGCACCCCGATCTGCACTGTCTGGATCGGGCTCACTGCAACACCTCCGCGATGGTCTGCACCGCACCGGCGATGTCGCGTTCCGACACCACCAGGGGCGGCAACAGCCGCAACACATGCTCACCTGCCGAGGTGACCAGCAGCCCGGCATTGAAGCACGCGGTTACATAGGGCGCGGCAGCTTCATTCAGCTCGATGCCCCACATCAGGCCGATGCCGCGCACTTCCTTTACCTTCGGCAGTTGCGTGAGCTCCCTGAGCAGCCCGTGCATCTGCTCGCCTTTCGCCCGCACTTCAGCAAGGAAGTCCGGATCGGCGATGCGCTGCAGCACCGCTTGCGCGACGGTACTGACCAGCGCGCCGCCGCCGAACGTGGTGGCGTGATCCCCCGGCTTCACGGCGGCCGCCACCTTGTCCGAAACCAGCACGGCACCCATCGGCAGCCCGCCGGCGAGCGGCTTGGCCAGTGTCACGATGTCGGGCGCCAGGCCGAGCTGCTCGTACGCGAACAGCGTCCCGGTGCGCCCGAGACCGCACTGCACTTCATCGAAGATCAGCACGGCATCGTTGGCATCCGCCAGCGCGCGCAGGTGCTCCACGTAGGCAACATCGAGTGGCCGGATGCCGCCTTCGCCCTGCACCGGCTCGGCAATGATGGCCGCCGTATGCGCACGCGAAATCGTCGCGGTGGCCGCATCGAAATCGCCCGGCACGATGAACCGGACACCCGGCATCAGCGGCTCGAACGGCGCGCGGAATGACGGACGATCCGTCGCGGCCAGCGAACCGAACAGACGGCCGTGGAACGAGCCCTTCAGCGCCACGATTTCGTGCTTCTCGCCGCCACCGATCTCACGCGCGTAGCGACGGGCAAACTTGAACGCCGCCTCGTTGGCTTCCCCGCCGGAATTGCAGAAGAAGACCTTGTCGGCGAACGACAGCTCGGTCAGCAGCTGCGCCAGTTGTTGCGCAGGCTGATTACGATACAGGTTCGACGTGTGCAGCAGCCCGGTGGCCAGCGCGGCCTCGATCGCCTGCGTAATCGCGGGATGGCCATAACCGAGCGCGTTCACCCCAATGCCGCTGACGAAGTCGAGCAGCTCGCGACCGTCATCGGTCATGACCGTGCAGCCGCGCGCGCCCACCAATGTCGGGCGGTCGGTCTTGTACGTGCCGACCAGTGCGTCAAGCATGGTTACTTCCACGCCATTTCCTCCGTGCTCAACACCGTACCTGCCTGCACATCCCACAGCATCTCGAGCGGCCCAATGCGTACGCGCGCAACGCCCGCGTGCAGCGCCAGGACAGCAGCGCGCAGCTTGACCGCCATGCCGCCGGTCGCCACCTCGTTCGCAATCAGCTGCTGCGCCTCATCCGCGCTCAGCTGCTCCGCGCGCACGCCTTCCACGCGCACACCTTCGACGTCCGTCAGGAACAGCAGCTCGTCAGCGGGCAGCGCCGTCGCCAGCGCGGTCGCGACTTCGTCGGCGTTGATGTTCAACGCCTGGCTATCCTCACCCAGCGAGACCGGCGACAGCACCGGCAGCAGGCCGGCGGTGATCAATTGCTGCAGTAGCTCCGTGCGCACCTCGATCACCTCGCCCACACGGCCGAGCGCACCGCGCTCCGCCAACCGACCTACGATCACCGCCCCATCCTCGCCCGATAGGCCGAACGCATCCACGCCGTGCGCGCGCAGCGCGCGCACGACGCGCTTGTTGATGCGGCCATTGAGGACCATCGACGTAACGTCGAGCGCTTCCGGGCTGGTTACCCGCCGGCCGTTGCTCCACTGCGTGGGGAGTCCGAGCCGGCTCGCCAACGCGGTGATTTCCGGGCCGCCACCGTGTGCCAGCACGCGCGCCTGCCCGGAAGGCGCCATTGCCGCTGCGGCCGCGAAACGGTCGAGCCACTCACTGTCGGCGAGGGCAGCCCCGCCGATCTTGATGACCTGCGTCACTGCGGCAGCCCCATCGTCTCGGGGAAGCCGAGCATCAGGTTGGCATTCTGTAGCGCCTGCCCGGCCGCGCCCTTCACCAGGTTGTCGAACGCCGCCACCACGATGAGCATCGGGCGCTCGACATCGTTCACGTTCGAGAAGCCGATCGAGACGATGTTGCGATGAACCACGCGCCGCAGCGTCGGCAGCTCGTCGTCGCAGATCTCGATGAACGCTTCCCCCGCATAGTGCTCCCGCCACAACGCCATTGCCTGCTGCGGCGTCAGCGGCTGCTTCAGCGGCACGTACATGGTCTCCAGGATGCCGCGCCGGACCGGCAGCAGGTGCGGCGTGAACACGAACTGCGGCGGTCCGCCATTCAAGCGGCCCAGCCCCTGCTTCATCTCGGGAACATGGCG